>JAMFSI010000108.1 GCA_026225215.1 Sphingomonas palustris
CCCGCCCCCCGGGGTGGTAACCCCCAACTGGTTACCTTTAACGGTTGGTTGGGCGGGGGTAGGGGGACGGCACAGACTATCCGAAACAAAGTTTCGGATCAGATCCCCAGAAATATCAGCCGCTGATAAAAAACCACCTCGTGCATTGCACGAGGTGGCCAAGGTTCAGGGAGGAGGTGCACGAGGTGCACCCAATCTAACCGGGCCATGAGGGTAGCGCCGGTAAGACAACCTCCAAATAGGATTATAGGGCGATTTTGACAACCCCTTCGGTATCAGCGGTCTGCCGCAAATTGTCGCAAGATTGGTACGTGAAGCGCTGTCATGCAAAGGAAGCAGCTGAAGGGCTGCTTCCTAATCTCTGAAAATGTGGTGAAATTTTATCCGATCGCGCTTTCCTCCGATGGGAGATAAAATCGCGATCGGAGGTAAAAATCGGCGCCCACCTTTGGCGGCGCAGCAATGCAGCAAAATTAGCTGTTCAGCACTGGCGTCGGGCCTTTGCCCTGCTGGACCTGCCGCGCGAAAATGTCGCGCATCAGATCCAGCGAAAAGAGATGCGCGAAAATCAGCGGCAGCAATCCACTCTGGTTCCAGCCACGCAGCACATCACCGCGCACTTCGCGCAGCTTTTCCTGATTGACCATGCGAAAGCCGCGATAGACGAACGGTTGCTCGACGCCTTCGCGTTGAATCGCCACTTCGCCGTCCATCAACAAGCCATGCTTGTTCAATTCGGCGACGAAGGCACCGGTGCGCATGCCGGCCTGCTCGAAATTCTCGCAAAAGCTCAGCATGTTTTTGCAGGCGTCGGTCGGTTGGCTGTCCTCGAACAGCGGCGCGCCGTCCTCGAAGTCGCCGATCAGGTCGGTCGAGGGATCGAAGCACAGCGACAGATCGGTGGCATCGGGGGTCAGCTTGGCGAGGAGAAAGGGATAGCGACGTGCATAAGCGGGCACATAGACGTTCTCGGAGAGTTTGCCTTCGTCATCGACGAAGACGTTGACCCCTTCATTCAGGCCCATCAGCGCTAGCGGCACGGTTTCGTTGCCTGAAGAAAAAATAATCGGAAAATGGCGCTGCGCCTGAGGGAATTCTTCCACCGTCAGCGGCACCGCGTGCTGATTGACCAGCCATTTCGCCTGATCGGTCGCGCGCGACTTCCAGGTGGCATGGTCGCGGCTGTTGAGCGGGGTCAGATCCTGGTAAAACAGCGGCAGGCTGGCGGTCTGTGGCGCGCTGGCCATCGTTTTCTCTCCCGTGAAGGCGTTGCGAAGCGTGGAATGGGGCAAGTCCGAATCGGGGCGATCTAAGCGTTGGCCGATGCCGGTGCAAGTATGGCGCCGCTATCGGCCGGGGTATCGGCTAAGGTATCGGTTCTGGGCGGCACCAGTTTTCCCGGATTGAGCAAGCCGAGCGGGTCGAGGGCCGCCTTCACCCGGCGCATCAATTCGAGCGCGACCGGGTCGCCCAGCCGGGCCAGTTCGTCGCGCTTGGTCTGGCCGATGCCGTGCTCGGCCGAGATCGAACCATGCCAGGCCACGACCAGATCGTAGACCTCGTGGCTGATCGCTGTGCCGTCACCAGCTTCCCAGACGGCGCGGTCGACGCCGGGTGGCGCGATAACGTGGAAATGGACATTGCCGTCGCCGAGATGACCGAAGGCGATGGCGCGCGTGCCCGGCCAGTGGGCTTCGATAATGGGCACCGCCGTGGCGACGAAATCGGGCATACGCTCGACCGGGACTGAAATATCATGCTGCATGGCCGGGCCTTGCGCTCGTTCGGCGGGGGAGATCGACTCGCGAATCAGCCAGAAGGCTTCGGCCTGCGCCTCATTGGCGGCGATCGCGGCATCGGCGACCAGCCCCGCCTCGAACGCCTCGCTCAGCATCGCTTCCACTCGTCCCGCCAGCGCCGCCGCGCCCGCGCGATCGGCCACCACTTCGATCAGCGCATGCCAGGGATGAGCATCGGCCAGCGGTGCACGCGCATCGGGCAGCAGTTCGAGCACCGCCTCCAGGCAGGATTGCGGTAGCACTTCGAAACCCTCGAGCGCATCGCCCAGCGCGGCTTCGGCATGCAACAGCAGCGCGCGGGCCGTCGGCAAGGAGGAAGTGCCCGCCCACACCACCACCCGGTCGGCGATCGCGGGCAGCAGGCGGAGCGTGGCGGCGGCCACGACGCCCAGTGTGCCTTCCGAACCGATCAGCAATTGTTTGAGGTCGAAGCCGCGATTGTCTTTCTTCAGCGGAGTCAGCGCCGAAAAAATGCTGCCATCGGCCAGCACGGCTTCGACTCCCAGCACTTGTTTGCGCATCGTGCCGTGGCGCAGCACCTGGGTGCCGCCGGCGTTCGTGGAAATAAGACCGCCCACGGTCGCCGAGCCTTTGCCGCCCAGCGTCAGGGCAAAGCGCAGATCGTGTTTGGCCGCTTCCTCATGCAGGGTCTGCAACACGACGCCCGCGCCGCAAGTCACTTGCCGGGCGTTGACGTCGATCGCCTTGATCTGGTTCAGCCGGCGCAGCGAGAGCAGCAATTGATGGCCCTGCGCATCCGGCGTGGCGCCGCCGACCATGCCGCTATTGCCGCCCTGGGGAACCACGGCGACGCGGTAGTGAGCGCAGAGCTTGATCAGCGCGGATAATTCCGCGGTGTCGCCAGGAGCCGCCAGGGCCAGCGCTCGCCCGGTATAGCGCCCGCGCCAATCGGTCAGCCACGGCTCGACCAGATCGGGATCGCGAATCAGGCCACGCGGGCCGAGCAAGGCAAGCGCGGCGTCGAGAAAATCGCCAGATGGGCTGAGCTTTTCGGTCATGGCCTGCTTATGCACAGTCATCGGCGGTAATTCCAGCCGGGCAGGAGTTCATTGTTGCGTCGCTGAGCGCAGGGCGAGGTTAATCGATGGTTCAAGCTCATAGGGTAAGCAGGGGTGGGGCGCATTGGACACAGGCCATGAGCACCCCCGGGGCCAAATTCGCGATAATGAGATTTTTCCGAATTTTTTTCGCGCCGCTGGCGCTTCTGTTGATTGGTGCGGCGACGGCTGCGGAAGAATCGTCGGCGCTGGGCGCGATGACCCAATCCAAGGATGCAACGCTCGCTTGGCACATGCCGGCCTGGCGGCAAGTGCGGATCGAGCAGCGCTTTTCGATCCGCATTACCCCCGGCACCGCTTCGATGCCGCCGTCGGTGATCGAAGAACTCGAAGAAGATCGGATCGAGGGTGTCGAGGCGCGCAAGAGCGGCAAATGCGTGAGCATCGGCAGCATTGCTGCGGTGCGGGCAGGGGATAACAACGAGTTGCTGCTGTTTCTTCATGATCAACGGGTGATCAGCGCCATGCTGGAAAAGCATTGCAGCGCGCGCGATTTCTATTCGGGCTTTTATGTCGAGCGCAATGCTGATGGCGCAATTTGCGTCGGGCGCGACCGGCTGCAATCGCGCAGTGGTGCCAATTGCCGGGTCAAGCGCCTGAATGAATTACGCCCTGCCGGTTATCGCCGATTTCCTTGACTTTCGCGCGACTTTGCGACTAACGCGACTTCGGCTCACCGTCCGCCAGGGTTCGTGACGTCAGCGGGTTCGGCCCTGGCCGTTGCGCACCCCATTTTTACCGGAACTCAGCGAAGCTTATGAAATTTGCCGATCTCGGCCTGTCCGACGAATTGCTGCAATCGGTGCTCGCGGCCGGTTATGATGAGCCGACGCCGATCCAGGCGCAGGCGATTCCTTCCGTATTGATGATGCGCGACCTGATCGGCATCGCCCAGACCGGCACCGGCAAGACCGCGAGTTTCGTGCTGCCGATGATCGATATTCTGGCGCATGGCCGGCGCCGCGCGCTGATGCCGCGCAGCCTGATCCTCGAGCCGACGCGCGAACTCGCCGCGCAAGTCGCCGAGAATTTTGAGAAATACGGCAAGAATCACGACCTCAAAATGGCGCTGCTGATTGGCGGCGTGCAGATGGGCGATCAGGTCAAGGCGCTCAATGAGGGGGTCGATGTGCTGATCGCCACCCCCGGCCGGCTGATGGACCTGTTCGAACGCGGCAAGATCATGCTCACCGGCTGCGACCTGCTGGTGATCGACGAAGCCGACCGGATGCTCGACATGGGCTTCATCCCCGATATCGAGACGATCTGCTCCAAACTGCCGACGACCCGGCAAACCTTGCTGTTTTCAGCGACGATGCCGGCCCCGATCAAAAAGCTGGCGGACAAATTTCTCAGCAATCCCAAATATATCGAAGTCGCACGCCCGGCCAGCAACAACACCCAGATCGTCCAGCACAAAGTCGCGGTGGCCGGCAAAGCCAAGCGCGAGCTGCTGCGTCATCTGCTGCGGACCGATAACGTCTCTACCGCGATCATCTTCTGCAATCGCAAGACGACGGTGCGCGAACTAGCCAAGAGCCTCAAGAGCCACGGCTTTTCGGCGGGCGAAATTCATGGCGACATGGATCAATCGTCGCGCATTGCCGAGCTGGACCGCTTCAAGGCCGGCACGATCAACCTGCTGGTGGCCTCGGATGTCGCCGCGCGCGGATTGGACGTGAAGGGGGTGAGCCATGTGTTCAACTTCGACACGCCGTGGCATCCCGACGATTATGTTCACCGTATCGGCCGCACCGGTCGCGCCGGCGCCACCGGTCGCGCGTTCACTTTCGTGACGCCCGAAGATGCCGAAGCGATCGACAATGTCGAAAAGCTGACCGGCGGCAAAATTCCCCTCTATGTCGTCGATGGGGCTGATGGCGCGCCCGCGGCCGCGGATGGCGAAGCATCTGCCCGTGCCCCGCGCAGCGATCGACGCGCGCCCAAGGCCCGTGGCACCAAGCCGGAACGCGCACCGCGCTCGGAAAATGCGGATCGTCCCGAACAGGCGGAGCGTCCCGCTCGCCAGGAACGCCCGGCTCGCGACGAGCGGCCCGTGCGGGAGGATGTCCCGGCGCGTGACGTCACCGCACAG
Source organism: Sphingomonas palustris (assembly GCA_026225215.1). Classification (GTDB taxonomy): domain Bacteria; phylum Pseudomonadota; class Alphaproteobacteria; order Sphingomonadales; family Sphingomonadaceae; genus Novosphingobium; species Novosphingobium palustris. The sequence continues at coordinate 4,974 of JAMFSI010000108.1, forward strand.
TCCGCGCCGCCGCCGCGTGCGCCTGCGCGCCAGCAGCGTGCCGATCCGGTTGACGCGAACAGTGGCGACTGGAACGGTCCGGTACCGGATTTCCTGAATTTTTCGGCAATTAGCTGAAGAAGGGATCCTCGCCGGCATTAAATGGCCGGGCTTGAGGAGGGCCGTGACGCACACGCGAAAATGCGCTAACCAGGCTTGCGGAAGAACCCTCGCGGCCATGCATGCGTGAGCTTTCAGCGCATATCCGAGAAGTCCAGCGTCAGGGGAACGGCATGGATGAGATCGAAGCCAAGCGCCGCATCGAGGAATCGCGGCGCACCCTCGCGCGGTCGAGTTTCAACTTGCGGCATTGTGCGTTTCTTGCATCGGCCTTGGCATTGGTCGGGGCGGTGCTGGTGCTCTGGGGAGGGCTTTCAAGTAACGCGCAGGCTCGCCACCTGATTGCCGACGGTCGGCTGGTGCAGGGCACGGAACTGCGCCAGGATTCTTCGTCCGACGATGACAGCACCTGTTTCACCCGCATCATCGGCTATGTGGTCAATGGTAAGCATTATACCACAGAGAGCGAATGTGTGCGGAGCAATAGCTCCGGCCCGGTCATCGAGGAAACGGTCGTGGCCTTGCCGCGTCTCGGTCCCGAAGACGTCGATCAAATTGTCTATCTTCCCAGTGATCCCTCGGTCGCTCACCTGCGCGACGAACTTACGCTCGATATGTTCCCCTATTACGCCGGCGGCGGATTTTGCGGCCTGTTCGGCCTCATCTTCGGATTGGTTGC
>JAMFSI010000109.1 GCA_026225215.1 Sphingomonas palustris
CGCGCATTCCATGTAGAACTCGGTGGCCTCTTGCGAGCCGACCGGCAGGAAGTTCAGCAGCACCTCGGTGCCCGACGACTTGAGCGCGGCGACCATTTGTTCGTGCGTGATCTCCGGAGCATTCGCGAGGATGAAACCCTTTTCGCCCACCGTCGTCATATGCGGAGCGACACCGTCCAACACCCGACCCATCAGCACCTTGGTGCCGGAGAGCGGGACCGCAGCTTGAAACACCGCGGTATTGTTGGGCATTTCGAAAATCGCTTCGGAAATATCCTTACCAACCTTGCGGGCATCAACATCCACGCCCAGCACGAACTGCACGTCGCCGGCGCCGTAGCCGCCGATGCGATCATGAATCAGCCCCTGGGAGGAGTTGTTGGAGCGGTAATAGGCAACGCCTTGGATCAACGAACTAGCGCAGTTACCTACGCCGATCACGGCGACCTTGATTGCTTTCATCAATTCGATCCCTCCAGGCAGATGCATAGCATCTGGTTCAAACTAGCGTTCTTGTGAAAGTGAGCGCCAAAAGCAAGAAGTTTGCGACGGGTCAAGCGCCTTGCTCAACTGCCTAGCGCAGATTGTCGGGCATGTGTGGTTAAAACCACGACCAGCCACACTGTCATAATTCCCGAAAAAGCCATGATCGCCTCGTCGGTCAGCCCGGCAATAACCAGCACCACCGATGCCAGCGCGAGAAAATCGCGCATCGTCAGCCATACGACCCATTTGCCCCAACGCGAGCCGTTATCGCGAAAACGCCCCTTGAGGCCATCGAAGCCGATCGGTGCGCCGAGCCGGCGCGCGCGGGTACCCAATGTAGTGAGCCCGATCGCCAGCATGGCGAGGCCGGCAATGCCGAACATCGCCGAGCCCCAACGCCCGCGCTGCGCCAGATTGATGACGATACCGGCAATGAAGCTGAGATTTATCGCGGCATCGACCAGGCTGTCGATCATCGCCCCGCGATCGCTGGTGCGAAAGGTAGCCCGGGCGATCTCGCCGTCGACGCCGTCGAACACCGATGCCGCATGAAACAGGATGGCGCCGATGATCAGGCCCACCGGGCTACCGAAGGATACCAGCGTCGCGAACATCAGCACGCCGATGGCCGCGGTACCCATGGTCGCATGGATCGGACGGATATTGCTGTTTCGCAACAGAACCCGGCTGATGGCCTGCGAGATCGGACGATTGAGGCTGCGCGATACCAGGCCGTCGGTCGATTTGGCAGTGGCCGTGATAATGGCCCGGCCAGCCGCAGCATAGCGCGCCGCGATCGCCGCCGCATCGATCGACGGCCGCGGCTCACGGACCGCCAATTCGTCGGGCGTGGCAAAGCTCAGTGCAGGATTGAGCGTGGTGCCGCTAGCCACAGCCGCCCGGATCGTCGCGGCATCCACCAGCGCCTCCCCGGCGATCAGCAGCAGCGGCGCGGGCGCCGTTCCGACTTGTCGATCAAACGAAGCGCGGGCGCCTTGTGCATAGGCATATGCCGGCATGGGCCGAACGGCCATAGCCTCGGTATAGGCGGGCAGAGCCGCAGCGTCGAACCGCGCGCCGTCAAGGCCGTAGACCTGCATGGCGCCGGCGAGGCGGAAAATCTCCTGCTGAACCGACGCGCTGAGCGGCTCCGATCCGTTCACGTCCAGCCAGCAATCATCGATCCCAGCCAGCGCCGCTTCGCGAACCGCCCGCGCCGCTGCCGGTAACCCGGCGACGAGGCCGGCGGCAGCTACGCTGCTGCTGAACTGGATAACGGCAGGCGTCGACAAACATAATCCCTTCAAAATTGGTGGTGTGCCGCCCCTTGCACACCGCCCCTTGCACACTGCATAGTCTAGTTGCGTCTGGTTGCCGCCGCAAAACGCTCTATATGCAGCGATCGCGGTGCCGCCAAGCCGGAGCGAGACTGTAAAACGAGCCTTAGTACAAATGATTACAAACGGCAAAACACGTAACAACGATCAGGGGCCCCAGTTCCATACGGGAAGGCCGCGTGAGCTGGAAGATGCTTTGAATCTCCACCTTTACCACCCGTTGGCCTGGCGGTTGGCGCAGCGGCTGGCGCGTACCTCACTTACGCCGAACGCGGTTTCGGTCATCGGTGCGGGCTGTGTAGTGGCCGCAGCCGTGGTTTATGCCCAGCCGTGGTGGCCGATTTCGGCGCTGCTCGGCATGGCGCTGCATATGAGCTGGCATGTGGTGGATGGCGCCGACGGCGATCTCGCCCGGATCACTGGTCGCGTCAGCCCGGTCGGTGAAATGGTCGATGGCATTTGTGATTACGTCGGCCATATCGTGCTTTATCTGGTGCTCGGCTGGCTGTTATCGGCCCAGATAGGCGTCAGCGCGTGGCCGTTGATCGTCGCAGGCGGTATCAGCCACATCATCCAATCCAACCACGTCGAGGTGCAACGGCGCTCCTACCAATGGTGGGTTTACGCCAAACCCTGGCTCAGGATCACTCACCGCGACGCCAATGCCGCGACTCATGATGGCATCTTCGGCGGCTTTGCCACATTCTATCTCGGCGTGGCGGCCGGCGTGGCCTCTTCCACCCGCCGTATCGACAGCGCGGTGACCGAGGCAGCCGATGATCCCGAACGGCTGGCGCGAATCGGCGCGCTGGCCCGGACCGAGGCGGGGCCGCTGCTGCGACTGCTCAACGTGCTCGGCCCCAATCCGCGCGCGATCGTGCTGGGGCTGTCGATGCTGGCAGGGAGCGCGATCTGGTATTTCGCTTACCAGGTGGTGGCGCTGAACCTGCTGCTGATGGTGTCGGTCCATCTCCACAATGCCGCGGCTCGCCGCATGCTGGCGACGATTGAAAGCTGGGGCCCGCCGCAACATTCGCTGGTACAGCACCCCCCGATCGAACAGCAAGTGGCCTAGCAGATTTCGCGAACAACACCTTCTCTGTAGCATTGCCGTCACACAAGATCGGCGTATCTTGCGGCAATGGCCGATATGACGCTACTTGCCGAAGCCGAAGCGCGGGCGGGATCGATGATCTCACTCCGGCGCGCCGTCCACGCCGAGCCCGAGCTGGGGCTGATCACGCCGCGCACCCGCGACAAGATTCGCGCCGCCCTCGCCCATTTGCCGCTGACCTGGCGCGAAGGGCAATCCACCACCGGGCTCGTGGGAGTTCTGCAGGGGCAAGCCACCGGCAAAACAGCGCGCCGGGTGTTGCTGCGCGGCGACATGGACGCCTTGCCGATGCCCGAGGAAACCGGGCTGCCATTCGCTTCGACCACGCCCGGCATCATGCACGCCTGCGGGCATGATGCCCATGTCGCGATGCTGGCGGGCGCCGCCGAATTGCTCTGTGCCCGCGCCGAAAGTCTGAGCGGCGAAGTGCTGTTCATGTTCCAGCCGGGCGAGGAAGGCTGGCACGGCGCCCGCTACATGCTCGACGATGGCCTGATCGACCCGCTGCCCGACGCCGCCTTTGCGCTGCATGTCATGCCCAACGCCCGCCACGGCCTGGTGGCCGGGCGCAGCGGCGCGCTGATGGCTGCGGCCGACCAGATCGATATCGTCATCGAGGGGCGCGGCGGCCATGCTTCGATGCCGCACCAAACGCTCGATCCGGTGCCGGTTGCCTGCGAGATCGTGATGGCGCTGCAAACGCTGGTCACGCGCCAATTCGATGCTCACGATCCGGTGATCGTCACCATCACCCGCATCCAGGGTGGCACCGCGCATAACGTCATCGCCGACCGCGCCAGCCTCCAGGGGACGATGCGTAGCCTCTCGCCCGGCAATCGCGAAAGGCTGCGCGAGGGCGTCATCCGCCTCGCCGCCGGGATCGCCGCCGCTTATGATCTCGAAGCGAAGGTCACCATCACCCCCGGTTTTCCGGTGACGATCTGCGATGCGCGGGCAGTGGACCTCGGCGAGACGGTCGCGCAAGATCTGTTCGGTGCCGAAAGCTTCGAGCGGCTCGGCGCGCCGATCATGGGCGCCGAGGATTTTGCCTATGTGCTCGAAAAAGTGCCCGGTGCGATGTTCTTCCTCGGCATGGCGCCAGACGGTGCTGACTGGTCGCACTGCTGCGGCATCCATTCGACGCGGATGATGCTCGATGAAACCGTCCTGCCGCGCGGCGCAGCGCTGCTGGCGGGGCTGGCGGAGCGGTTTCTGGCGCACGGCTTTGGCTGATATAGCGCCGGAAGACGGGCATTAACTCCGGCAATGCCGCGCTTCTTCATCTTCGGGCTGGGCTATAGCGCCAGCCGTATCGCCGTCCGCCTCGCCGCGCTGGGCTGGGAAGTGATGGCGACCGGTCGTGATGGCGATTTGTCCTTCGACGATGCCGGCAATGTCCGGCTGGCGCTGGCGGATGCCAGCCATGTCCTGTCCTCGATACCGCCAGGCGGCGACGGCAGTGAGCCGGTGCTGGAGCAGTATGGCGATGCTTTGGAGGGCAAGTGGCTGGGCTATCTTTCGTCTACCGGGGTCTACGGCGATTGCGGCGGCGCCTGGGTCGATGAGACTGCACCGATCGGGCACGGTCGGCGCGGGGCGCGGGCGCAGGCGGATGCGGCGTGGTGCGCGCGCGGCGCACGGGTGTTTCGCTTGCCGGGAATTTACGGCCCGGGCCGCAGCGCGCTCGATCGAGTGCGCGAGGGCAAGGCGCATCGCATCGATCTGCCAGGGCAGATGTTCAGCCGGGTGCATGTCGATGACATTGCCAGCGGTGTGGTCGCCGGGCTGGAGGCGCCCGCCGGGGCCTATAATCTGGCGGACGATTACCCTTGCCACCAGAATGCGGTGATCGAAGAGGCCAGCCATCTGCTGGGGTTCGCGCCACCGCCTTTGCAAAGCCTGGACGAAGCCGGCCTGTCCCCGATGGCGCGCAGCTTTTATAGCGAGAGCCGGCGCGTCGCCAATGGCAAGGCGCGTCGTGTCCTGTGCTGGCGCCCGACCTATCCGACTTATCGCGAGGGGCTGGCGGCCCTGTCTGCGACCATGCGCGATGTTGTCTAAAGCTGCGACATAACCATATTGGCAGGGCAAGCCAGGCGCAGCGCCGCCGATCGAGAGGATATCGAGTTGGATAATGTCACCATCAGCCGGCACGATTCGGACGGAGCCGGCGAATATCACGCGCATGTCGCGGGCAGCGACGAGATTGGCCGCCTGACCTGGGTGCGGCGAGGCAGCGCCCGCGTCGCCGAACGCACGCTGGTGCCACCGGCCATCGGCGGGCGCGGCGTGGCTGGCAAACTGGTCGAGGCGCTGGTCGCCGATGCCCGCGAACAAGGCTTCCGCATCGTCCCGGATTGTAGCTATGTCGCGGTGGCCTTCCGGCGCCATCCCGAATGGGCCGATCTGCTGGCGTGATAACAAACCGGCGAATTTCGAACCAATCCCTAACTCCCCGTTCGCACTTTTCGGCTAGAGCCCATCGACATCGGCTCACACAGCAGCAACGGGACGCAAGCAAGACATGAAGGTTCTGGTTACCGGCGCCGCCGGGTTCATCGGCTACAGCCTGTCGCAACGCCTGCTGGCGCACGGCGACGAAGTGATCGGCGTCGATTGCGTCAATGATTATTACGACGTCACGCTGAAGGAGACCCGCCTGGCCCGGCTGCACGAGGCCGGCGCGGGCCGCTTTACCTTCCACCGTCAGGACTTTGCCGACTACCCCGCACTCACCGCCGCATTGGCGAGCAGCAGCTTCGAACGCATCGTCCACCTCGGCGCCCAGGCCGGGGTGCGCTATTCGATCGAAAACCCGCATGCCTATGTCCAGGCCAATCTCGTCGGCCACCTCAATCTGCTCGAAGTCGCCCGCCATCGCAGCGTCGAGCACATGGTCTATGCCAGCTCCAGCTCGGTCTATGGCGGCAACACCAAATTACCCTTCGCCGTCGAGGATCGCGTCGATCACCCGCTCTCTCTCTACGCCGCCACCAAGAAGGCCGACGAGCTGATGAGCGAAACCTACGCTCACCTCTACCGTCTGCCGCTGACCGGCCTGCGCTTTTTCACCGTCTACGGCCCGTGGGGCCGCCCCGACATGATGATGTGGATTTTCACGCGGAAAATCCTGGCCGGCGAGCCGATTCCGGTGTTCAATCACGGCGACATGTACCGCGATTTCACCTATGTCGACGACATCGTCAGCGGCATCGTCGCCTGCCTCGACAACCCGCCACCCGACGACGGTCACCCCAAAGCCGGCGGCTCATCGAAACCCCACCGGCTTTACAATATCGGCAATCACCGCAGCGAGCATTTGATGAAAGTGGTCGAAATCCTCGAGGCCGAATGCGGTCGCGAAGCGATCATCGACTTCCAGCCGATCCAGCCAGGCGACGTGCGCCAAAGCTTCGCCGATATCGACGCGATCGCGGGCGATCTGGGCTATGCGCCGACGACCTCGATCGATGTCGGGGTGCCGAGTTTTGTTAGGTGGTATAAGGAATATCACGGGGGTTAAGCGGAAGACCTGGGGCTTTTGGCCCCAGACCCCGATTCCTGTCGGCGTGGTTTGCCGCTCAAGCTTGGCACTACGCCGCAGCGCCGCAGGCCTTACAGCCGCTTCGCGGCGGGGCGCGACACATAGACGGCGCGCAACGACGACAATGATGGGGAGCGCGAGGGCCCCTGGCCCTCGCATCTTAAACCTGCCTAAAGCTTCGCCAGCAAATCGATCAAAATCTCAGGCAAGGTCGGCTTCAAACAGGTGATCGTCCCGGGGAACATCTCGCCATGCGCCCGGCGCGAGCCGTGGCCGGTGTGGAAGATGAAAGGAATGCCACGGCGTTGCAGCACTTGCGCAACCGGATAGACGTCCTGCCCGGCGATATCGACGTCGAGCAGGGCGCAATCGATCTCCGCCTGCTCGGCGACGGCCAGCGCCTCGCTCAGTGACATCGCCGGGCCCAGCACCTGCGCACCGGCATCCTCGAAAGCGAATTGCAGATCCATAGCCACCAACGCCTCGTCCTCGACGACCAGGACACGCCGCCCCAGCAGCTTTTCGCCGGAATAATCGCTGCCATCGATATGATCGGGCCTGCCGCCTGCATTATCGGGCAAGGCTAACTCGCTTTTGCATCAAGTTTTCCTAAGGCGGGTGGCGTCATCGCGGAGTTGGCGTCTCTCTAGAGCGGGCTGCGTGATATCCGAATCACTCCGCCCGCTCTCAGTTTTCATTGTCGCATCGTTTAATGCGAAAAACCGGTACCCACTTTTTCGCACGATGCTCTAAGCTATCACGGCAAAGGACAGATAAGGTTAACGCGAGCGCCGGTTTCAGGCCAGGTTCGCGCCAAGGTGCCGCCCAACTGCTGGGCGGCCATCATCGTCAGCCGCGAGCCAAAACCCGCTTTGCCGGGGGCGGTGTGACCCGGCGGGGTCGCCGATGACGAGGTCGCGGGGCTCAACGCAGGCCCACCGGTTTCGATCCAGTCGAACACCAGATTGCGGCCGCCATCCTCGTCGGACACCTCCTGCCAGTTAATCTCGACCAGGCCGGATTCGACTGACAGCGCTCCATATTTGGAGGCATTCGTCGCCAATTCGTGAATCAGCAGGCCCACCGGGGTGACCATGCGCGGGGCGAGCACCACCTCGGGGCCGGCCATCCGCACTCTCTCCGCGCCATCCTCGGCATAGGGACGCATGATATTGGCGGCAAGATCGGCCAATTTGCAGTTTTCCTTGGAGCCGACGCCCTGGCTGCTCGAATGGGCCAGCGACAGGGCATGGACGCGGGCGCGGATATCGTCGAGCACCTCGGCGAGCGGCGCTTGCTTGCGCGACGACATGGTGATGATCGACAGCACCACCGAAAACAGATTCATCACCCGGTGATTGAGTTCGCGCGCCAGCAATTGCGTCTCGTCATTGGCGGCGCGCAAGACGATGAATTGCCGGGCCTCGGCCTCGGCCCAGGCCCGGTGTCGCTCACCGCGCAAGGCTACGATCGTAAGCAGGACGATGCCCAGCCCCAGCAGGCCGACTAGCGGCAGCAAGCGGCTTTCCAACAGCTGCACGCGATCGAAGGCCGCTTGCCGTTCCACCATTTTTTCGCCGCGCAGCCAGGCCAGCTCCTGGCGTAGCTCATCCATGGCACGCTCGCCGGCGTTAGTCGTAACCACGGCGAGCGCGGAGGGTTGCATTCCGGCTCGCTCCAGCTCCACCGTATGATCCATTTCATCGACCTTGGTACGGATCAATTGCTCGGCTTGCGCGATATGGTTCTGTTCCTCATCGCCAGAGCGCTCGGCCATGCGATGAAGCGCGCTCACCTCCGATTCCAGCCGCGCCTTGGCGCGCTCGTAGGGATTGAGATAAATGGCATTGCCGGTGAGCAGATAGCCGCGCTGGCCGGTTTCGGCGTCGAGCATGATTTCCATGAGCGCATTGAGCGTGAGCATGGATTCATCCTGGAGCATCACCTCCTGCCGCGCCTGACGCTGCGCCATCACCGTTTGCGCCATCAGCATGAAGATGGCGATGAACAAGGCCGAGACGCCGTAAAGCACCCGGTTCATCGGCCCGCGCAGATACCAGGCAATAGCGCGGTCCATGGGCCGGCCCGAACCGAGCCCGGGCCTGCGCTCATGCGTGCGATGCTCGTCGGGCTCGCGCTGACCGGTCATAGGCTGATCAAGGGAGGATAACTGGCATACCGAGGGACCGGCCTTTCGCGCTCCAGCTTGATGATCGAGTTAAACCCACCATCCGGAAAATGCAACCGAACCGGCGGGTTGATACTGGTCGGCGAAATCCGCGAAAGAGCGGATTTCGAAGTCTGTGCCGTCCCGCTCCCTCGGGTTGGTACCACCCGTTTAAGGTACCCTGTGGGCGGTTGGGCCGGGGGAGCGGGACGGCACAGACTATCCGAAACAAAGTTTCGGATCAGATACTAAGGGACAAGCCAATCCCGCCCCTTGCATCCCGGCCCATCCATCGGCCATCAGCGCGCCATGGCGATTCTCAGCGACAAATGGATCAGGCAGCAGGCGCAGACGCACGGCATGATCGAGCCCTTCGTCGAGAGTCAGCGGCGCGATGGCTGCATCTCCTATGGCTTGTCATCCTACGGCTACGACGCGCGGGTGGCCGACGAGTTCAAGATTTTCACCAATGTCGATAGCTCGATCGTCGATCCCAAGGAGTTCGATCCGAAGAGCTTCGTCGATCGCAAGACCGACGTCTGCATCATCCCGCCCAATTCCTTCGCGCTGGCCCGCACTGTGGAATATTTCCGCGTGCCGCGCGACGTGCTGGTGATCTGCCTGGGCAAGAGCACCTATGCCCGCTGCGGGATCATCGTCAACGTCACCCCGCTGGAGCCGGGCTGGGAGGGGCATGTGACGCTGGAATTCTCCAACACCACGCCGCTACCCGCACGGATCTACGCCAATGAGGGTGCGTGCCAGTTCCTGTTTCTGCAGGGCAATGAGCCTTGCGAGACCAGCTATGCCGATCGGGCGGGCAAATATATGGGGCAGCGGGGCGTTACCCTACCCAAACTTTGACGCCGGCGCGATGCTTACATCCTGCGCTTGACCGGGCGTTAACGGCGCGCTGAACTCTTTCCCATAATACGGGAGAGCGTGAATGACCGGCGATACCAGCATCCGCATTCCCAATCTGCCGCGCGAGGAATGGACCGAAGCAGCGCGCGACGTCTTCGGCTTCTGGGGCGAGCCGGGCGCGCGCGAGAATGGCTCGCGCACCAATCTCCAGATGGTGCTGGCGCAGCATCTGCCGCTGGCGATGGCTTACAATGTCTTCGGCAAGCATCTGCTGCTCGAATCGACGCTGGCGGTGCGCCCGCGCGAACTGGTGGTGCTGCGCACCAGTTGGCATCTCAAAGCCCCTTACGAATGGCATTACCATGTCGGCTATGCGCTGACTGCCGGCCTGACGATGGCGGAGATCGGCGCCATTCGCGACGGGCCGGACGCGGCGGAATGGAATGGCAAGAATGCCGATCGCGCGGTGTTGCAGGCTGTCGATGAATTATACCGCGATTCGCGGTTGAGCGATGCCGCCTATGCCGCGCTGTCAGCCCATTTCGACAAGCATCAGGTGATGGATCTGGTGTTCACCATCGGCAATTACGTCATGCTGAGCTGGGCGATTGCCGCTTTCGGCGTGCCGCTGGAAGACGGCGTCGATCAGATCGGCTTCGACCTTAAGACTCGCTCGGGCCGTTCGCCCACCAGCCGCGATCGTCCTGGCGACAGCAAGGACTGGGCCGAGCATCCCTCCGATCACACAGGAGCCTGAAACCATGACCATCGAAGAGCGCGTCGCCGCGCTGGAAACCCGGCTGCGCGCCGCCGAAGACCACCTCGAAATCCTCAACCTGCTCAACTCCTATGGCCCGCTGGTCGATAGTGCCACGGCCGAGCCCGCAGGCAAGCTCTGGGTTGCGGGCGGCGGATATAATTTCACCCTGCCCGATGGCGGCACCAAGCGGCTGGAGGCGCCTGACGAGATCGCCGCCATGTATGGCTGGCCGGGGCACGTCGATCTGGTGAACACCGGCTGCGCGCATCTGACCGCTACCCCGAAGATCACCGTCGCTGGCGATGCCGCGCAAGCGGTGGGCTACAGTTTCGTGGTGTTGCGCGAAGACGACCGCTGGTTCCTGTGGCGGGCAGCGGTCAACCATTGGACCTTGAGTCGCACCGCCGAGGGCTGGCGCATTGTCGAGCGCTTCAACCGCGCGCTCGACGGCTCGCCCGAGAGCCATGCGACGATGCGCAAGGTCGCGGCGATATGAGCGCGCGCTTTGCCGGAAAAGTGGCGATCATCACCGGCGCCAGCACTGGGCTGGGGCCGATCATGGCGCGGATGATGGCCGATGAAGGCGCCAAGCTGGTGCTCGCCGCCCGCCGCGCCGAACTGGTCGAGCAAGTCGCACATGACATCGGCGACGCCGCCATCGCCGTGCGCGCCGACGTCACCAATGAGGCCGATATCGCCGCGATGGTCGAGGTGGCCATGGCGCGCTGGGGCCAGGTCGATGTGATGATGAACAACGCCGCAGTGCCGGGCAAGGATCTGCACATCTGGGAGCAGGCGCTCGACAATTGGAACAGCACCTATGCGGTCGATTGCACGGCGGCGATGCTGTGCACGCGCGAGGTCCTCAATCGTTCGATGCTCGCCCGGCGTAGCGGTGCCATCGTCAATTTCTCGTCGGGCGCGGGCTGGGACGGCTTGCCGCGCAAGAGCCATTATTCCGCCGCCAAGGGCGCGCTGCGCATCCTCACCAAGGTGACCGCCAAGGAAGTCGGCGAATTCGGTATCCGCTGCAATTGCGTGGTGCCCGGTGCGATCGACACCGAACTCATGCGCAATTACATGCGCCGCATCGCCAAGGAACAAGGCGTCGATGAAGCTGTGATCCGCGCGCAGATTCAGGCGCCATTGCCGCTCAAGACCTTCTCCACCCCCGAAGATGTCGCCAATCTCGCGCTGTTCCTGGCCTCGGATGCGGCGCGCACGATTACCGGGCAGTCGATCAACGTCGATGCCGGGCAGTTCATGAGCTGATGTCGGTCCCGGCCTGCTCTCCCGCCCGGCTACCCGATGGAAAGTATGCTTTGGGTGGCCGGGCCTATCGCATTCACATATTTGCTCTTTGTTCGTCATCCCGGCGCAGGCCGGGATCCAGAAACCTACCTATCGTCAATCGGTTAGGCTGGACTGGATTCCGGCCTACGCCGGAAAGACGAGAAATCTATCTCTTTGATAAAGAAGAGAGAAACATCATAGCAAGAAAGTGTGAATCCGCTAGGTGGCGGAGCGGGCCGGAACCGACTAGCGAAATTCGCCAGAATTCGCTCCAGAGAAAGGACTCCTATCCCGATGACGCTTGACGAATTGCTGGCCCGCGAAGCGATCCGCGATACCATGGCGAAATACAATGTCTCGGGCGACCGGCTCAAGGCCGAAGACTTCGCCGCCTGCTTCACCGAGGACGGCATCCTGCAATCCGAACGCGCGCCGGGTGATTTCATCTTTCGCTACGTCGGGCGCGCGGCGATCCTGGAATGGCAGAACCGCTGGCGAAACCCGGAGCCTGGGCGCGAGCAGAACCACGACACGGTGCAAGGCGCCCGCTTCGTGCGCCATAACCTCTCGACCTGCAAAATCGACCTGACCAGCCCGACCACCGCTAGTGCGCGCACTTATTGGGTGGCCTGGACCGACATCGGCCCCGATCATTCGGGGGTCTATCTCGATAATTTTCAGCGCATCGGCGAGGAATGGCTGATTTCGCTACGCCGGGTGCGCCGGGATTGGGCCGCGCCGAACAGCCTGTTCGTTCCGGCAAGCGAGAATGCGGTCCGCTGACGCGAGATGTCTGCAAAGAGGGGGTTAGCTAGGCGACCATCGGCTTTCGGTTTGAAAGGGCAGGTTCCTGAAACTCCATTCGGCACATTGAAAGGGCAAGCGCGCGCCTATCTGCCTATGAGCATGGCGACGCGTGCCTTGATTAGCCGCCAGAAGAGCCTGCCTGGAAAGCCACGATAGGCTGGGGCATCGGTAGGAAGCGGCAGCGCCGAATGTCGCCACTCGGTCTTGTTCCGCATTTCGATTGGCGGCAGCGGCTCGGCAAACCTCTTGCGATAGGCAGATATCCAGAAACCGGGCGCGAATTTGAGGAACATGCCGGAATTGCAGCAAGACGCGACAAACCGCTGGGTCGGCGCGCTCTCGCCGAGCTTGTAGCCGATGAGCAATTCCGCGCCCTCGACGCATTTGAACCTGTCTTTGCGGAAGGTGAGATACGGGGTGCCGCCGTCCGGATCGAGAACTGGCGGCCCGCCTGCCAGCGCTTCAAGTTGATGGCCGCCTGCCTGGCAATCGCTGCAATAGCAGACGGCACTGACGATCGGATCGCCGACCGCCTCGCACTGGACGCGACCGCAGTTGCATCGAACAATCCTCAAGTCGCCGCCCATATGCCGAATCTCCTCAGTGCAAACGTCGGCTCCGGATTGGATTGCATCGATATAACAAGCACGCCGTGACCGCTACTGGGCGCTAACGGTCATCCTGACCATTGATCGAAGCAAGGCGATCAAGCCAGGCCTGAGCCTGTTTTGGTTCGCCAACGGCCTCCGGGCCGACCGGGCCACGCGCCGCAAGAAATTGTTGTTGCAGATCGAACGGCGGCATGGCGAGTTGATCCCTCGCTTGATCTATTGCCTGACCGATTTCGTTCAGATTTTCGATAACCGGGGCTACGGCTGCGCGCGCGCCCCGATCCCCGTTGTGATCGAATAGACCCCATTTCCCCGCTGCCGTAGTCCTCAACGCACTCAGCAGCGCCGCGATGTACTCGGCTTCAAGTTCCCCACGGCGAACATCCAAGCGTGCAAGGCGATCAGCTTTAGCCATCGTTCGAGCTTATCGCCTCAGGCTCATATCCGCAATTAGCACCAATGCCGATGCCGATGCGGACGAACCGCCAGGATGATTGCGGCCTGGTCCCTTCAGGCGCAGCCTTCCACGGTGATCATGCCATCAATAGGAAACTCGTGTTCCGATGCGCGCTGCCCATTCCCATGGAGATTGCTCTTAAAGCTACGATATCTAACGGAACTTTTGGAAAACAAAGGCGTTCTATCCCTGCAGAAGTCTGTTTGAGGGACGCGTGAAATGAGGAGGGAGCGCGAAACGGCGCATCGGCACGAGGAAGCCACCGATAGCGCGCTTCCTGCCCCGCTCGTGCGCTTGTGCGATGATCCGTCCTTCCTGTCGACGCTGCCCCATCAGCATCCGCCGGCAATCTCCGCCGCCTTTTCCCGATATATCGCCCCAGGAGACGTGATGACGCAGCAGCCCCGGCCTTCGCAGCGCGATGCGCTTTTGCAAGCGCGGCAGAATCTGAAAATGGCGCGGTCGCCGCATCGTTATGTGCGCGGGGCGACGCGAAGTTTTTACGAATGGCTGGATGAAAGCCGCCATATCCAATTGCCCGACGGCCCGGCGATCTGGATCTGCGGCGATTGCCATATCGGCAACATCGGCCCGCTGAGCAACGATGACGGCGAGATCGCGCTGGAGATCCGCGATCTCGACCAGACCGTGATCGGCAACCCCGCCCATGATTTGTTGCGGCTCGGTCTGTCGCTGGCATCGGCGGTGCGCGGCACCAATGCCCCTGGCGTCACCACCGCGTGGATGCTGGAAGCGGTGATCGAGGGCTATGAGCAAGGCCTGACCTCGCCGGACGAGGCGCTCAAAAGTCTTACGCTCGAGGCGCCGAACGTCGTCAAACGCGCCTTGCGGCAGTCACGCGGCGCCGACTGGACGACACTGGCGCGCGAACGCATCGAAGACGTCTCGCCGACGATCCCGC
The DNA here is from genome assembly GCA_026225215.1 of Sphingomonas palustris. GTDB lineage: Bacteria > Pseudomonadota > Alphaproteobacteria > Sphingomonadales > Sphingomonadaceae > Novosphingobium > Novosphingobium palustris. The sequence continues at coordinate 14,363 of JAMFSI010000109.1, forward strand.
TGGGTAAGCGTTTCTGGCCGCTGACCCGCTATGAAAGCGAGGCGACCCGGACTTTGTTCGAATCGGGGGAGCTAGACCCCTTGGTCACCAGGCTCAAACACCGCGACGACGATGCCGAAGTGCGGCTGCTCGATGCCGCCTATTGGGTGAAGGGGTGCAGCTCGCTGGGGCTGCTGCGGCTGGCGATGCTGCTGGAAGTGCGCTCGACCAAACAGCCGCGCGATTTGTGCATCATCGATATCAAGGAAGCGGTGAAGTCATTTAGCCCGCGTGCGCCAGGCGTGAAAATGCCGCGCGATCAGGCGCAGCGAGTGCTCGCCGGCGCGCAGGCGCTGTCGCCCGCGCTGGGCGAACGCATGATCGCCAAGCAATTGATGGGGCGTTCGGTATTCATCCGCGAATTGCTGCCGCAGGATCTGAAGCTCGACGTCGATGCCTTGTCGCGCAAGCAGGCGATCGCCGTCGCCCGCTACCTCGCCGCCGTCGTGGGCCGTGCCCATGCCCGGCAGATGGACGCGGCGACCCGGACCAGCTGGCGTCAGGAATTGCGCCGCAATTTCGCCGGCAATGTCGAGGCGCCGTCGTGGCTGTGGATCGGGGTGGTCGAAATGCTGGCGATGCACGAACGGGCCTATCTCGAACATTGCCGCCGCTTTGCTACCCGGCAATAGCGAGAAGCGTAGGAACCTATCTGTAATCTGACATGTTCATGGCCTAGGATGTGGCGAGCCAGCTTTGCAAGAGACCGATATGACAGCGCATGACGAGACCACGGTAGCCGAACTGATGGCTGCCAGCGGCGTGGCCTTCGGCACCAGCGGCGCGCGCGGACTGGTGACCGCGATGACCGATCGGGTCTGCTATGGTTATACGGCCGGCTTCCTGAGCTATCTCGCCGAAGAAGGCGAATTCATGCCCGGCGGCGCGGTCGCGCTGGCGGGAGATTTGCGCTCCAGCACCCCGCGCATCCTCGCCGCCTGCATGGCGGCAGTGCGCGACATGGGCGGTGAGCCGGTGTTCTGCGGTTATGTGCCGACGCCGGCGCTGGCGCTTTATGCCTTCGAGCGGGCGATCCCCTCGCTGATGGTCACCGGCAGCCATATTCCCGACGACCGCAACGGCATCAAATTCTACCGCTCGCATGGCGAAGTGCTCAAATCCGACGAGGCCGGAATGAGCCGACAGCAGGTGCGTTTCCCCGAGGCTGCCTTCCGCCCCGATGGCGCCTTGGTGGCGCCTGTGCCGCTGCCCGCCGCGATCGATGTCGAGCGCGCTTACCTCCAGCGCTATGTCGCCTTCTTCGGGACGCAGGCGCTCGCCGGGCTGAAGCTGGGGGTGTACCAGCATTCGGCGGTGGGCCGCGACATTGTCGCGACGATCCTCAGCGCGCTCGGCGCTGAAGTGGTGCCGCTCGGCCGCTCCGATCATTTCATTCCCGTCGATACCGAGGCGGTGCGCGAACAGGATATCGTACTCGCGCGACAATGGGCGCGCGAACACGCGCTCGACGCCATCGCTTCCACCGACGGCGATTCGGACCGGCCATTGCTCTCCGATCACACCGGCGAATGGCTGCGCGGCGATGTGCTCGGGGTGCTGTGCGCCCGCGCGCTGGGCGCCGATAGCGTGGTGACGCCGGTGAGCAGCAACAGCGTGCTCGAGGCTTGCGGTGCTTTCGCCGCCACTGCCCGCACCCGTATCGGTTCGCCCTATGTGATCGCCGCTATGCAGGAACAGACGGCGCAGAAGCGCAGCCGGGTCTGCGGCTACGAAGCCAATGGCGGCTTCCTGCTGGGCAGCGACATCACAGACGGACACCGGACCTTGACGGCGCTGCCGACGCGCGATGCCGTGCTGCCGATCGTGGCGGTGCTTGCCGCGGCTCGCCCAGGCCGCGTGACCGAAGCGGTGGCAACCCTGCCCGCGCGCGTCACCTTCAGCGAACGCATCGCCGATTTCCCGACCGCCAGCAGTGCGGCGTTGCTCGCCTGGCTGAGCGAGGGTGACGGCGGCGCGCAACTCACGCGGATAACCCAATATTTCGGGATGCTGGCCGGCGAAGCGCAGAGCATCGATCGCACCGATGGGCTGCGGGTGACCTTTGCGGGCGGCGATATCATTCACTTGCGCCCCTCGGGCAATGCCCCGGAACTGCGCTGCTATACCGAGGCCGGCACCGCCGCGCGCGCGCAGCTGTTGAATGCCGAAGCGCTGGCGGTGGTCCAAGGCCCGCTGCTGCGCGCCATGGATGGCCAATTGTTGGAACATTAGCCGGTCGCCGAGCGTATCCTCGCTGCCACCGCTCGGGCGGGCGAGGAAGCGACATTGGACATCACTCAACTCATTCTCGACGATCATCACGAACAGCGCCGGCTGTTCGCGATCCTCGAACAGATTCCCGACGACGATCGCCCCGCGCTCAAAGCGGTGTGGCATCGGCTGGCGACATTTCTCGAAGCCCATGCCCGGGCCGAAGAGAAATTCTTCTACCCGCAATTCCTCAAAATCGGTCGCGCCAAGGGCATCACTCTCAAGGCCGAGTCCGAAACCGAGGACGCGATCGAGGATCACAACGAGATCCGCGATGCCATCGCGGCCGTCGAGAAAATCACCGGGACCAAGATCGGCACCGCGGCCTGGCGCAAGGCCGTCGCCGCCGCCAACAAGGCCAACGGCGATCACATGGCCGAGGAAGAACGCGAAGGCCTCACTAATTTCCGCCTCAAGGCGACGCTGGCCGAACGGCACATCCTCGCGGTGTCGTTCATTACCTTCGAGGCCCAGCACCTTGAGGGGGTGACGGCTGCCAATCCCGATCCCGAGAAATGGGTGAAAGCGCACGGATGATCCCACCCGCCCGTGCTGAGCTTGTCGAAGCATTGTCCTTCTTTGGGGCAAACACCTGAAAAGAAAGGCAGTCCTTCGACAAGCTCAGCATGGACGGGGAGGTGGAAAAGCCTTCACCCGTTGGTCGCAAACCCCGGATACAACGTCATCCCGCCATCGACGAAGATCGTCGTGCCGACGACATAATCGGCGTGATCCGATGCCAGCCACGCCGCGACCTGACCGATGTCTTCTGGCTCGCCGATGCGGCCATAAGGCACCAGCGTCATCAACCGGTCGTAAGCCTCCTGCGTCGACCAGGCCTCGGTATTGATCGGGGTGCGGATCGCGCCGGGGGCGATGGCGTTGACGCGGATGCGCTGCGGCGCCAGCTCCTGCGCCAGGCTCTCCATCATCATATGTATGCCGCCCTTGGAGGTGGCGTAATTGACATGGCCGGCCCAGGGAATGACCTGATGCACCGAACTCATGCAGATGATCTTGCCCGCAGCGCGGCTCCGCTCGGGCACCACGCCACGCCGCAGGAATTCCTTCACCGCCTCGCGCGCGCAGAGGAATTGTCCAGTCAGATTGATCCCCAGCACGGTGTTCCATTGCGCCAGCGTCATCTGGGTAAAGGCGGCGTCGCGCTGCAGTCCGGCGTTCGCGACGAGGATATCGACCGTGCCGAAGTCGGCGATCACGCTGGCGAACATCGCCGCGACCTGATCCTCGCTCGAGACATCGGCCTTATACGCCTTGGCAAGAATACCCAGTCCGGTCAGCTGCGCGGCGAGATTGTTCGCGGCATCATCGCCGACGACATAATTGATCGCGACATTGGCTCCGGCCTGGGCGAGAGCGAGCGCCACCGCCGCGCCGATGCCCGAATTGCCACCGGTGACGATTGCGGTCTGCCCGGTCAGCAAGGCGGGCAGCGGCGGTAGTGCGGGGCCGGCGGTGTGGGAGGAAGCGACAGGGGTGGTCACGGGGCAAGCTCCTTATCGGTTTGAGCAATCAGCAAGGCGATAAGGCCGGTCCAGCCGGTCTGGTGCGACGCACCCAGCCCCTGGCCGGTATCGCCGTGGAAATACTCATGGAACAGCAGCAAGTCCTGAAAATCGCGATCGTGCTGCTGCTTCTGATCGGTGCCGAGATAGGGTCGCTCGCCCGACTGGCCGCGCAGGAACAGGCTTTGCAAACGCCGTGACAGCTCGTCGGCGATCTGGTCCAGCGTCGCCATATTGCTCGATCCGATCGGCAAGGCCATCTGGAAACTGTCGCCGTAAAAGCGGTGCAGTTTGCGCAAGGACGTGATGATCAGATAATTCATCGGCATCCACACCGGCCCACGCCAGTTCGAATTACCACCATATATCCGCGTGCGCCCTTCGCCCGGCTCATAATTCAGCGTCAGCGTCTGGCCATCGACCGCCAGGCTGAAGGGATGCGCTTCGTGGTGTTTCGAGACCGAGCGGACGCCGTGGGGCGAGAAGAACTCGGTCTCGTCGAGCATCCGCGTCAGGATCGCATTAAGCCGGTGCTTGCGCAGCAGCGACAGCGAGCGCAGTCCGTCGGGGCCGGGCTGCTGCCAGTCGGCAACCAGCGCGGCGAGATCGGGGCGATGCTCGGCGAACCAGGCAAGACGCGCGCGGAATTTGGGCAAGCCCGCATCGAAATCGGCGTGGAGCACCAGGCTGGCGAAGATCGGCAGCAGCCCGACCATCGAGCGGATTTTGAGACGTTGCGGCGTCGCACCCGAAACCCGAAACACATCGTAATAGAACTGGTCTTCCTCGTCCCACAGCCCGGTTCCGCCATCGGCCGACTCCTCTTCGCCGGGCGCGTGGACGGCTTCGGCGATGAAGATGAAATGCTCGAAGAATTTGGTCGCCATATCCTCGTAAACGTGATCCTCGCGAGCGAGAACCAGGGCGATGGCGAGCATATTGAGCGCATACATCGCCGCCCAGGCGGTGCCGTCGCTCTGATCGAGGCGACCGCCATCGGGCAAGGGCTCGCGCAGATCGAAGATGCCGATATTATCGAGGCCGAGAAAGCCGCCCTGGAAGATATTGTTGCCGTCGGCATCCTCGCGGTTCACCCACCAGGTGAAATTGAGCAGCAGCTTGTGGAATATGCGCTTCAGGAACGGGATATCGGCGTTGCCGGTGGTATCGCGATCCAGCCGGAACACCTGCAGCGCCGCCCAGGCATGGACCGGCGGGTTCACATCGTCGAAATTCCACTCGTAAGCCGCCGACTTGCCATTGGGATGCAGCACCCGCGCTTGCGTGAGCAGCAGCAATTGATGCTTGGCGAAATCGGCATCGATCGTCGCCAGCGTCACCGCATGAAACGCCATGTCCCAGACCGCGAACCACGGATATTCCCAGCTATCGGGCATGGCGAGGATATCGCCCCCACCCTGGTCCTTGGCATCGCTGGCCTCGACATCGCCCAGCACGAGATGCCGCCAATCGGTGTTGCGCCCGTGCCAGCGCTCGGGCGGCGGCGCGGGCTGCAACGGATCGCCGGTCAACCAGCGCCAGATGTCGAAACCGTAGAACTGCTTGCACCACAGCATCCCGGCCAAAGCCTGGCGATGCACCGCGCGCGCATCGGCATCGGCGATATGCGCCTGGCGAACAGCGTAGAATGCATCGGCTTCGCCCCGGCGGCGGGCGACGATCTCGGCGAAATCGGCAAAGCCGCGCTTCGCCGTCGCCGGGCTCAGCCGCACCCACACCTCCTGGCTGGCCCCGGCGGGAATTCGGGCGATCACATGCGCTGCCGCTTTGGTGCCATGATGCGCCGGATTGACCGCTTCACCCTGCCCTCGCGTCACCGCATCGTTGATGCCATCCTTGAACCAGCCTCTGGCATCGCTGCCGTAAAGCCGGTGCGTGTTGGTTTCATTCTCGCAGAACAGGAGATCGGCGCGGGCGCCCTCGACATGACATTCCCAGTGCAACGCCGCGAATTCGGGATGCACCACCGCGATGCCGGCGCCCTCGCAGGCCAGTGACGGCCGGGGCGTCCCCGCTTCCCAGGACCAGCTATTGCGGAACCAGATCTGCGGCAGGATATGCAGCGGCGCGGCGTCGGGCCCGCGATTATGCGCGGTGATCCGCAGCAGGATGTCGTCGGCATCGGCCTTGGCATATTCGATCTCGACATCGAAATAGCGGTCCTCGGCGAAAATGCCGGTATCGATCAGCTCATATTCCCCGGTATCCAGTCCGCGCGCGGCATTGGTCTGGCGCAGATCCTCATAAGGAAACGCCGCCTGGGGGTATTTATAGACCATCTTCATATAGGCATGGCTGGGCACGCCATCGACGTAATAATAGAGTTCCTTGACGTCTTCGCCGTGATTGCCTTCGCTGTTGGTCAGGCCGAACAAGCGCTCCTTGAGGATCGGATCGCGCTCGTTCCACAGCGCCACGCTCATGCAGATGTGTAAGCGATCATCGCCGAAACCGCCCAGCCCATCCTCGCCCCAGCGATAAGCGCGGCTGCGGGCGTGATCATGCGGCAGATAGTTCCAGGCGTCGCCATTGGCGCTGTAGTCTTCGCGCACAGTGCCCCATTGCCGCTCGCTCAGATAAGGGCCCCAGCGGCGCCAGGCCGGATTATCGTGCATCTCGGCGATGCGCGCCGTTTCCGTGTCCGGAGTTTTAAGGCCATTCGCTGCCTGAGTCATTGTGCCTCCTGGCTGCTTATAATTTTACATGACGGGTGAGGTCGATAGTCCGGTCGAGCGGGGTGACAAAGCGATCACTGGTGCGCGCGCCATTGCGATACAGCGCCCCGAACACGCCGTAGCGGAATTTCTTCCAGATCGTAGTGCATTCGGTATCGAGCAGCGTGCGCGAGGCGAAATAGACCGCCGATCCGGGTTTGAAGATATGTTCCAGCGGCTTTTGCCGCTCGAGATCGCGCGACACATTGGGAATTTCGATGAAGCCATAGCGCAACTCGACGTGCCACAGCCCGTCGCCCAGATCTTCGACCTGCGCCCGATTGGCATGGCCGACCCGGGGAATTTCATCGAAGACGATATGCAGCGAGATCGCGACCACATGCAGCGAGCCCATGCGCCGCGCATAATGCACCATAAACGCCGGGATCTGGTGTTTGGACCGCGCCAGATAGACCCCGACGCCCGATGCGCGCACCACCCCGCGCTCGACCAGCATGCTCTTGAAGGCGCGCGCCGACATGCCGTGCGTGGCAAAGCGCAACTGCAGCTTCTGCAGGCAGGAGCGCCAGTTGATCATCACCCCGAAAATCACCAGACCCAAGGTCAAAGGCACCCAGCCACCGGCAAACAGCTTGGCGAGATTGGCAGCGAAAAAGCTGACATCGACCACCAGCAAGACCGCGACGATCGGCACCACCGTCGTCAATGGCCAGCGCCAGGTCTTGGCCATCGCCCGGGAAAGCAGCAGCGTCGTCAGCACCATGGTCGCGGACACCGCCATGCCGTAAGCGCCCGCCAGCCGGTCCGAGCTGCGGAATGCCAGCGTCACCGAGATCGTGCCCAGCGCGAGCAGAATATTGACCACCGGCACATAGATCTGGCCGTAAGCAGTGTCGGAAGTCTGGCGGATCGTCAGCGCGGGCAGCCAGCCGAGCTGAATCGCCTGGCGCGTCATCGAGAACGAGCCGGTGATGATCGCCTGGCTGGCGATGATCGTCGCCATCGTCGCCAGCGCCACCAGCAGATAAAGCGACCACGCCGGTGCGGCTGCGAAGAACGGATTGCCGCCCGTCCCGTGACCATCGAGGAGATTGCCGATCTGCCCGGCATAGCTGAGGAACAGGCTGGGCAGGACGACGAAATACCATGAGCGGCGAATCGGGCGGGGGCCGAAATGGCCCATATCGGCATAGAGCGCCTCGCCCCCGGTCGCGCAAAGGAACACCCCGCCGAGAATGCCGACCGCCGCGCCGGGATGCGTGACCAGCAGCCGCAACCCGAGCAGCGGGTCGAGCGCGCCGATCACCACCGGATGCCGGATCACCCCCCAGCCGCCGATGACGGCGATGGTGAGGAACCACAACAGCATGATCGGACCGAAGGCGCGGCCGATCGTCGCCGTGCCGAAGCGTTGCGCGGTGAACAGCGCCAGCAATATCGCGACGGTGGCGGGCAGAATGTAAGGCTTGACCGCGCTGGTCGCGACATTCAGCCCTTCGAGCGCGCTGAGCACAGAGATCGCCGGGGTAATGACGCCGTCGCCATAGATCAGCGCGGCGCCCAGCAGGCCCATCGACGCGCCGAGATAAGCGCCCTTGCGCCAGCCGTTGACTCCGGTCAGCGACATCAGCGCGAGGATACCGCCCTCGCCGTGATTGTCGGCGCGCATGACCAGGGCGCAATATTTGATCGAGATCGTGATCACCAGCGTCCACAGGATCAGCGACAGCACGCCTAGCGCCACGGCCTGAGATATCTGGCCGCCGACAGCGCCGAGCACTGTCTGCAGGGTATAAAGCGGGCTGGTGCCGAGATCGCCGTAAACCACACCGAGCGCGGAGACTGCCAGCCATCTGGAGTTGCCATGGCCTTCGGCGTCGCTGCGCGCTGTCTGCCGCCGCGCCATTCAGGCCGCTTGGTATAGGATGAGAGTATTGTGTACCATGCGCATGGGCTGCAACGCTTGCTCGGACAAATAGTTCAACGTGAGCACAGCTTGCTCCGATAGCGGCACGTTGGCCCGATAGCGTTGCAGGAAAATGACGGACTGCAGCCGCGCAGTGGCCTTTAGGCTGTCATGACCTGTTCCAGCGCTTGTGACAACACCGCTGCGCTGTAAGGCTTGGTCAGCACCGGAGCCCCGGCGTAAGCGGCAATGTCGCTGACGTGATCGCCGAAGCCGGTGGTGACGATGAAGGGCGTACCACGGTCCTGCAAGGCGATAGCGACCGCTTCGCTGGTTTCATCGCCCAGACTGACGTCGAGTAGCGCGACCGCGAACGTCGAGCCGGCGATGCTATCCAGAGCGCGCCCGACGCTCGCGCAGAGCTGGACCTCGCTTGCGCCCAGTTCGCGCAGCACTTCTTCGGCGTCCATTGCGATCAATATGTTATCTTCCACCACCAGCGCGGCAAAGGGAGCGAGGCTGGCCGCGTGACCTTCGCGCGAACCGGCGACGGGCCGCGCCGTGGCCCCAGTCGATGCGGAAGAGATATCGCCGACGGTCAAACCGCCCTCCTTGAATACAGCCAAGAGCACCAGCTCGTGAAGTCACGCCGAATACACGGGCCCGAACACACGGGCGATGGTATGCGGCGACCAGCGAACTCGCGCCGCGCCCCGGACGTTGGGCGGAACGAAAGCTGTCCGGATACATTTGCACATACAAGCGCACAGGTAAGCCCACTTGTGCACATAGTAAGCCGGGAGCGCGATGTGACGGAGTTCGACATCGAGGGAAGCAATCTGCTCAGCGCATTGCAAAAAGCCGATCGCCGCAGTCTGGCGCCCTATCTCCAGGAACTGGAATTACCCAGCAATCACGTCATCCATGAGCCGGGCGACGATGTCCGCTACTGCTATTTTCCCCGGCATCAAGCGCTAGCCTCCCACGTCGTGCTGATGGCGGATGGCACGGCGATCGAGGCGGCGCTGGTAGGCTGCGAGGGGGCGATCGGCGGCATCGTCAGCCATGGCAGTCTGCCCGCCTTCGCCCGCGCAGTAGTCACGCATGGCGGCGGATTTTACCGGATCGCCGCCACGGTGCTGGAGGACATCAAGCAGAAGTCACCGCATATGGGCGATTTGCTCGCCCGCTACGCCGATTGCCTGATGGCGCAATTGTTCCAGTCGATTGCCTGTAATGCCACCCATACCGTCGAACAGCGCACCGCAAAATGGCTGGCCGCGGCCCTGGATCGCACCGGCCAGGACGAGGTTGCGCTGACTCAGGATCAGCTCGGCACGATGCTGGGGGTGGGGCGAACTTACGTCAGCAGGGTCATCGCGCGGTTCAAACAACAGGGCATCATCATCACCCGGCGCGGCGGCGTCAAAGTGCTGGACCGAGACCAACTCGAACGCAGCAGCTGCGCTTGTCGGCAAACGGTGACCGAGCATTTTCAAGAGGTGCTCCAAGGCATCTATCCCGCCGTGGAATAGGCACGGCGGGATAGGCAAGTGAGCCCTGCCGGCAGGCGTTACTCGCCGGAGCGTGCCTTCGTTTCTGCCTCCGCCCGGCGCAATTCATCGCCTTCGGGCCCGTCCAGCGCGTCTGCGGCCTCCTTGGCGAGGCCGGGAATGGCGTCTCGGTTCTTTTCGACAAAGGCTTTCTCGTCTGCGTCGAACTTGCGCGAAGCGTCGTAATTGCCTTCGCCCTGATTTTCATCGGCTTGCGGATCAATTTTCTGGTCGGTCATGATCTGTCCTCGTGTTGGGAAGCTGTGGAGCGAGCCCCATGCGAGGAAAACCCCCGGGCCGGCATTGAGTTCCGCATCTGGCAGATCGGGCGATCACGCCCCGGATCGCCATCCGCGATCGGATGGAACCATGCGATCGACAGAACATTTCTTGGACAAGTGAAATTCAAATATCAGGAGAAAACCATGCGTTCCGCCCTCTTGTGGTTTATCGGCGTACCGATCCCCCTCATCCTGTTGCTGGCTTTATGCACGCACCACTTCTGAATAGCATCGCCTGCGCAGCCTGACCGTCGGTTTGCATTACTATTCGTGGTGCAACTAACCGCCGTCAGGCGCGCTGGTCTCGAATAACGACTACATTCGACATTGTCAGTTGCGAGTTTCCGAAACACGCTCAAGTTGGGCCAGCAAATCGCGGAAACTTGCCGGTAGTGGTTCTTCCACGACGTTGCGGTACAAATGCCGCAAGCCATGGGTCCAACCGGGACGAACATCCTCCCCGTCCGGTCTGATCGCGTGGTACGAAATTTTCGTAAAATCAGAAATCTGCATCATTTCGATTCTCATATGAAGCCGGGATACTCGTTTGGCTGTCTTGCCCGGTTGCCGGTAACTGCATGCCGTATAGGGACTGGAACTAGCAGAACTGCGGTTCGTTCCTTCTTGCGAGCCTCTGGTCACTGACTCCAACTGAGACTGCACTCGCAAAATATTGACTCCAACGCAGAACTATAAGCTCCCCTATGGGAAATACTTATTTGGATACCCGATGGATCAAGCACCGATAAAACAAGTCCGGGATCAAACATGGTTCGTGCGCTATCCGCAGGCCTTGCAGATCGCGGTCTTTACTTTGGTCTGCGCGGTCAGTCTGCTGGGAGTATTCGGCATCGAAAACGCCGAGTTGAAGCGTCGCCATTCCGCGCTCGAACGCAATGCCTCGGACGTCGCCTCGACATTGCGCCAGCTCGATGCCGAACATGAAATCTACCTGCGCGCGAGTGCGACGCTGCTATCCGCAAAGCCTGGTGTCACGGCGCAGCAATTCGCCGAGCTACAGGACTATCTGAATTTCACTCAATACCGCCAGGGCTCGCTGGGAGTAGGCTGGGCGCCGCGTAGCGCCGGTCGCCAAGGCGGCAAGGCGTTCCCGGTCGAATTCATCGATCCGCAGGATCCCGCCAATGCGTCGGTCGTGGGGTTCGATATGTATTCCGAACCGACCAGACGGGCGGCGATGGACCAGGCCGCAGCGCTTGACAGTCCGGTGGCCACAGGCCGGGTCGCACTGGCGGAGGCCGGCAACGCGGCAAGCCAGCCGGGCTTTCTCATCTATATGCCGGTGTTCGAACAGCAGGATCGCCAGCGCGGCCCATTGAAAGGCTACATCTTCGTTCCCTTCCACGCCGGCGCCTTGCTCGCTTTGGCCAGTGCACCGATTACCCGCGAACAAGCCAGCATTGCGCTTTACGACGGCGATGTCGCCCCCGATCGGTTGCTGGCCCGGATCGGCCAGGATGGCGATACCGGCGATGATCTGGTAGAGCAGGTGACGATCGCCAACCGTCCCTGGCAATTGGTGGTGAGCGCCCATCACCCCTATGCCTTATCGCGGCTGGCGCAGATTACGATCCTGTCCGGCCTGATGGTGGCGGTGCTGCTGGTGGTGCTGATCCGCATGACATATCAAAAGCTCGACGAAGAACGCCAGGTGTTGGAATGGCGCGCCAGCGAGGCCGGCATCCGCAATTCGCTGAGCCGCGAACTCAATCACCGCGTCAAGAACACGCTGGCCACGGTGCTGTCGATCGTGACCCTGACCAAACGGCGCGCCACCGATCTCGACAGCTATGTCGAAAGCCTGAGCGGGCGGATCCGCGCGCTGTCGGCCACGCACGACTTGCTGACCAGCAACGAATGGTCGAGCATCGAACTGCGCCAGATCATCCGCACCGAACTGGCGCCTTATATCGGCACTGGCGGCGACGATGAAGACCATGTCAGTCTCGATGGCCCCGATATTCGACTGGCGCCTAATGACGCGCTGACCCTGGGGCTGGCGATTCACGAATTGGCCACCAATGCCGCCAAATATGGCTCGCTGAGCGTCCTGGCCGGCAGGATCGCCATTGACTGGCGGTTAGTCGACAACCAGCTCGTCGAAGTCCATTGGCAGGAAATCGGTGGCCCGGCGGTCAGTGAACCCACTAAGCGCGGCTTCGGCCGCGAGCTGATCGAAAAAATCCTTGCCCATGAACTGCACTCGCCGGTGAAGCTGAGCTTTGCTCCGGAAGGGCTGCAATGCGTTTTTCGCGTGCCGCTGCGCACGGCCAGTCCCTTTGTTCTGCGCCGGGAGCAGCGTTCATCTCCGCCGGCATAATGCGGTGGAACAATGGTCCCGGCCCAGCGTTTTCGTCGGCGGGGTTCGCAGCGCCGGGATATTGTCATCGGGCAATAGCAGTGTCGTCGATCGGGATTTGTGATAATCGATCGCTCTCGAGCGCGATGCCCTGCACTCAGGCTTGCCCGGCAAGCCGCCTAAAGTTCTCTCACCCGCAGAAAGTCAGTCATGTCCGCAGTAGCCCAGATAGCCGATGCTCTCCCCTATTTGCGCCGCTATGCCCGCGCCTTGACCGGGTCGCAATCTTCCGGCGACGCCTATGTCCGCTCGACGCTCGAAGCGGCGCTGGCGGACCGGGCGCTGTTGGACGAAGTGACCAGAGGCCGCGTCTCGCTTTACACCGTGTTCACGCGAATCTGGTCCGCCTCGGCGATTGAAATCGAGCGAGACCACGATGCCGGCACGACTCACGAAAGCGCCGCGCAGGACCGCCTCTCCCATATCACCCCGGCCAGCCGGCAAGCGCTGCTGCTGACGACACTGGAAGACTTCAGTGTGAAGGACACCGCAGCCATCCTCGATCGGTCGCCGGCCGAGATCAATGAGCTGCTCGCCGAAGCCATCGCCCAGATCGAAAGCGAATCGGCGGCCACGGTGCTGATCATCGAGGATGAGCCATTGATCGCGATGCAGCTGGAAGATCTCGTGACCGATCTTGGCCATACCGTGGTGGGCACGGCGGCGACGCGGTCGCGCGCCGAAGCGCTGTTCGCCGAACTGCGGCCGGCGCTGGTGCTCGCCGACATTCAGCTCGCCGATGGCAGTTCGGGCATCGACGCCGTCGATCAGATGTTGAAGTTGAGCGATGTGCCGGTGATCTTCATCACCGCTTACCCCGAAAAGCTGCTGACCGGGGATCGGCCCGAGCCGACGTATCTGATCACCAAGCCGTTCCAGGAAGCCACGGTCCGCGCGGCGATCAGCCAGGTATTGTTTTTCGGATCGAGCCAGCCTTTGCCTTCGGCGCGCAAACGCGACTGATCGACCGGAGTTTCCCTCCAACGCCGTGATCGCTCAATACGACGATAGGCCGAGTGAATCACCCGGCCTATCGTCGTATTGAGCCTCTGGGCTGGGAGCCCTTCCTTTATGACGAAACGCCACGCCCTCTGACGAAGTGCAGCACAATCGCCACCACCGCGATGATCAGCAACAAGTGAATGAAGGCGACCGTTACGTGAAAGACGAGGAACCCCAGCGCCCATAGCACTAGAAAAACAACGCCGATGGCAACAAGCATGACAATTCTCCTCAGTCGGATGTGAGATGCTTTATCGAATGAAATCCGATCTCACATTTGCTTGTTGAATCTACGTGCTGCGTACCGGATTGTTCCGGAGGCCCTAAATTTGCCGTCCGGCGAAAGGCGGGCACGAAGCACCCCGCATCGCTGCCCGCTTTAGAACATCGCGCCAAAAAGTGCACGGTTTTTAGCATTAAGCGCTGCGACAACAAAAGCTTACAGCGGGCCCGTGATTCACATATCACGCTGTCCGCTGTAAGTCTCGATAAATTTGGAAATCTGCATTTCCTATTTATCAGATGAGCGTAGCCACCGAACCCGGCTCTAGCCAAGGCCCCTATACCATCAGGTTCAGCAGATCATCGATCCTGGTAGAGGCAAAGCCGACCGCGCTGTCGGAAATGCCGTAAGGGATGAGCAATTGCTCACCCACTTTCAATACCCCGCAGGTATACACGACATTGGGCACATAGCCTGAACGATCGGCATCCTCGGCAGTCAGCACCGGCTCACGGGTGCGACCGATCAGCTTCGAGGGGTCCTTGGCATCGAGCAAGGCGCAGCCCAGCGCATATTTGCGCATCGCGCCGACGCCATGGGTAAACAACAGCCAACCGGCATCGGTCAAGATCGGGCTGCCGCAATTGCCGATCTGAATGAATTCCCAGGGATATTTTGGCTCCATCAGCAATTTGCCATCGTCGTCCCAGCAATTCAGCCGGTCCGACTCCAGCAGAAACAGATTCTTGCCATCCTGCCGCCCGACCATGACATATTTGCCGCCGATCTTCTCGGGAAACAGCGCCATGCCCTTGTTGCGCCCCGCCCGGCCCTCGACCGGCTCAAGCACGAAGCTGCGGAAATCATGGGTGCGCATCAATTCGGAGCGGATCGAGCTTCCCGAATAGGCGGTATAGGTGCCGACCCATTCATAGCTGCCGTCATCGTGCCGGAACCGCACCATCCGCAAGTCTTCCAGCCCATTACGCTGCTGTTCGGTGATCGGAAATATCACCGAATTGGAGAGGCTGCTCTCGGGATTGCGGTTGACGATCACCGCGCCATCTTCGTTGCTCAGCGCTTCGTTCTCGAGTTCCACGGCCGTGGCGAAATGGCTCTGTGGCCACAATTCGAAGGTGCCGTCGGCATGGGCGATGCCCTCGCGAAACACGATCGAACTGATATGGCCCTCGCCCACCGCGCGCAGGCTCATGACGAAGCGGCTCGATCCCTCGATCATCCCCGATTGATCGGGATGCAAGACGATCGAAGGATTCATCAGCGCCGCAGCGGCGTAGGTATATTCGTGGCAGAAATAAGCCCCGATCAGGCGCTTGCGCTCGCGTGAATAATCGCTGCCGTTCAGTTCCAGCATTTGCGCCAGCGTTTCGTAGCGGGAATCGAAGACCTGCTCGGTCTGCCAATGGCGTTCGCCGAAATCCTTGACCACGCGGCGATATTCGCTGTGCACCTGGCGCTCGCTCAGCCCGGCAATATCAGCGACCAGCTTCAGCGCGCGCACCGGCGAGCCATGCGTCGATTGCCAACCGAGATGGAACGGGCGCAGCACCACCCGCGAGGGATCGGCATGCAGCCTGGTGTCCAATATTTTCAGCGGGCTGGCATTCAACGCGAGGGTGGTCGCCAAATCATTCACCTTGGGCAGCTGCCAACCGATGTTTTCCGAGCAGGCCCATCAAGTTGCCATGCGCCAGATGGAAAGCCAAGATCGATTCCGCGCCGCAATTATCATTAAAGCCACGCGGGGTCAGCCCGTCCCGGCAACGCCCACTGGCGAGATCGACCAATACCACCCCGCGGTCATTGGCGCCGAAAAACCAGCGATAGGCCGCCAGCGCGTGCGCCACCCAGCGTTCATCGCCCGTCACCGCGTAAGCCGCAGCCACGGCATCGGTCGCCGCTTGTGCTTCGAGCGGTTGCTGATCCCAGGGCAATTGCGCATGGGCGATACCGAATGTTTCCGAGCCGATGGGCCGAAAATGACCGCCAGGCGCGGTCTGACGCTGGGCAATCCAACGCAGGCTTTGCAAGCCCGCCTCGACCCATTCCGGCTTCCGGCGAAGCGCGCCCGCCTCGATCAAAGCTTGCGACAGCCGGGGATTGTCATAGCCCAGCACTGCTTCGAACCAGCCCCAATCGGGGCGACGAGCCGCATCGAGGAGGCGCGATAGCAGATTCCCGCCGCGCTCGATCAAGCGGATCGCCGCGACATCATGCTCGCCGTGCTTGCTATTCGTCCGCACCGCCGCACACGCGCCGAGCGTCGCGAAAGCGACCGCCCGGGGGGAATCGACAATTTCAAATCCCGGCAGCGCCTCGTCGAACCAGCGCTTCGCCCAAACTCGCAGATCGGCGTCAGCAGCATGCTCCATGGTATGGCCCAGCGACCATAGCGTGCGGCCGTTGGAATCTTGCGACCCCGCCTCCTCGCACCACGTCCGATCGAAGCGCATGAAATTACGGAAGCATTTGCGGTCTTCGTTCCAGGCGTGCTGGATGAAACTGGCGTAAATCACGCTCCATTTCATGCGTTCGGCCGCGCTGAGGCCGCTAGCGACATTCATCAGCATCAGCGCCCGCACGTTGTCGTCCAGGCAATAGCCGTGCCGGCGATCGGGGATGATGCCGATGGCATGTTGCAACATGCCCGTGGCATCGCTCATCGCGAACACCGCCGACAATCCCGGCGTGGCGGTGAGCGGCACGTCGCGATGGCGCGGCCGCACCGCCCGACCGATCAGGGCAGCGCTGGCGGCGGCAAATTTCGGCCAGGTCGTGGCGCGGCCCCGCGCATAAGCGCGGCGCTTGGTCGCCGCCAGTTGATCGGGATTGTCGAGCAGACGGTTCACCGCCTGGGCGATCGCGGCACTCGAATTGGGCTCGACCAGCACGCCGACACCGTCGCCGAGCAATTCGCGGGCATGGACATAGGGGGTGGAGACCACCGCCTTGCCCAATGCCACGGCATAGCTCAGCGTCCCGGAAGTCGCCTGCTGGAGGTTGAAATAGGGGGTAACATAGATGTCGCAGGCCTCGAGCTGGTCAAGCAGCTCGGCATTGTCGAGGAAGCGGCCATCCCATTGGATATGCCCGTCCACGCCCAGCCGCTGCGCCTGCGCCATCAAGGTCTGGCGGTATGCCTCGCCTTGTTCATCGACCAATTTGGGATGAGTGGCGCCAACGATGCGATAGACCGTGTTAGGATGGCGCTCGACGATCGCCGGCAGCGCCTCGATCATCTGCTCCAGGCCCTTGCCCCGCCCCAGCAAGCCGAAGGTCATCAGCACATTACGGCCGGCGACGCCGAGCACCGATTTAAATTTGTCTTCGCGGCCAAACGGCCGATCGGGGGCGCCGTGGGGAATGACTTCGACGACTCCGGCCGGCGCTTCATAGCGATCGATCAGCAGCCCGCGGCCATGTTCGGACATCACCATGATCCGTGACGCCCGCGAAATCAGGTGGCGCGCAATTGCAGCC
Source organism: Sphingomonas palustris (assembly GCA_026225215.1). Lineage (GTDB taxonomy): Bacteria > Pseudomonadota > Alphaproteobacteria > Sphingomonadales > Sphingomonadaceae > Novosphingobium > Novosphingobium palustris. The sequence goes on from JAMFSI010000109.1 coordinate 31,741, forward strand.
TGACGCGGCGACGGCTCACTCAGCACCGTATGGAAAGTGACGATCAGCGGCGCCGCCAGGCGATTGACGAAATCGCACACCATCTCGCCGTCGGGCCCGCCGTAAATGCCAAATTCATGCTGCAACCACACCGCATCGACATTGCTCTCGTTGATCGCCCGCGCCGCTTCCCGGTAGGCAGCAGGCTCGGTCGATGCCACCACTTGAGCGACATTTTCGTATGTCAGCGGCGGCTGGCGGCCATCGTCGAGCGCGTAGACATCCACCGCGATCTGGGGGTGATATTCGCCCAATTGCGCAAAGACATCGCTGGTGAAGGTGGCGATGCCGCATTGGCGAGGGGCAAAGGTGCCGATCAACGCTACTCGCCTGGCCTCACCCGGAATGCTGCGCTGCAACCGGATGGGGTGAAGCTCGACGATCTCGCCGCAGCCTTGGGGCTGATCGGCGGGCTCTGCGGCAGAGGAGGCCGGTTCTTCACTAAAAGGGAATGCCATGGGTGGACCTCAAATCGCTAAGTTTGATGGGTTAACGATTTAATAGTCGCGCTGGTTCCCATGCGGTGCAGCATAGCTTTAACGACCAAAGGCAAGCGCCTGTTTTGACAGCAAAGCAAGCTGCCAATTTTTAGCGAAGCGCATTGGTAGCCGCAGCGCGACGGAACCGCGCGCCGGGGTGAGTGTTGTTCAAGCGAAGGCCTCGCCTTCTTGTTAGTTGAGAAACTCGAGGAGATTGAACATGGGTTCGACTGTTGATCGCGTAAAAGGCGCCGCCAATTCAGCCGTAGGCAAGGCCAAGGAGGCCGTTGGCAAAGAAACCGGCGATGCTACGCTGGCGGCAAAAGGTGCCGCTCAGGATACCAAGGGCAAAGCCCAGTCCGCCATCGGCAAGGCCAAGGCCGCTACCGGCAACTGAGGATATAACCCGCAGGCCGTGTTCGACGGCCTGCGGGGCTCCTTTCGAATAACAGAACAGCCCCACCGGCAACGGCGGGGCTGTTCTGTTATTCTTTACAGACTTTACAGAATCGGAGTCCGTTTCGGCGCCGATATTGCCCCCAAGCCTAATTGCCGATTTTCTTGCCCAATTCGTTGAGCAATTCCTGAAAATCGGATGGCAACGGCTCCTGCGCCACATTATTGTACAGCGTGCGAATGCCCTTGGTCCACGCCGGCATCTCTTCGGTCCGGCGATCAGCCAGCCGGTGAATATCGGCAGGGGGACGGGGGCGCTGAGGCAATCGCTTTGTCCAGTGGTTCGAGTCCGACTTGTCGGCGGACGGGTTCGGAAAAGGAAGATCAAGCAATTTGGGCAACCTGCCGACCGACCCGGTTCGCACCGAAAAACAGCGCCTGGCTGATCGCCGCGCGGATGGTCTCTTCGCGAAACGGCTTGCTCACCAAGAACGAGGGTTCGGGCCGAGCCCCGGTCAGCAGCTTTTCAGGGAAAGCGGTGATGAAGATCACCGGCACCGGCGCCATGGCGAGAATGTCATCGACGGCGGTCAAGCCGGAACTGCCGTCGGCGAGCTGGATGTCGGCCAGCACCAGGCCGGGCTTATGTTCCGCATAAGCGGCGCTCGCCTCGGCGGCGGTCACCGCGACGGCGACGACACGGTGGCCGGCCTCTTCGACGATCGCCTCGATATGGCTGGAAATCAGCGGCTCATCCTCGATGATCAGAACGTCGGTAGCGGCATCCTGTTCGATCTCGGCCACGGCCTGCTCGACCAGAAACGCCGTTTCGCCGGCCGACAGGCCCAGAATCTCGCCTGCCTCGGCCATCGAAAATTCCTCCAGTTGAGTGAGTAACAGCGCCTGCCGCTGAATGGGCGACACTTCGGCGAGACGGTCCTCAAACCCCAACCCAACGCCGTCTTCTTCGCGATCGAACAAGGGATGACCTTGAGGCTCGACATGCGCGGTATTCCAGATCCCACTGAAGGCTTCATAGAGCTCGACTCGCCCCCGTCCGATGCGGGCGAGCAGTTCCGGGCTGGTCAAGGCCGCTTCCAGCATCGCGCGGACGAAGGCGTCTCCGGATTCCTGCTGGCCCGTCAACGCGCGCGCATACCGCCGTAGAAAAGGCAGTTGCTGGGCAAGCCGATAATGCGCCGCCGCAGAATCCTGGGATCGATCGCCAGATGCATACGCCGGACCTCGATTAGCTTGCGTATGAGCAGCGCCATGCCCGATGCCTGTCATTCGATATCCCTCCCTGCCGGATGCGTTAGCTGGTGTGAACGGACCACCTCAGCCCTCGCCGACAATACGTGTCCCCAGCCGCTTTGTTCCCGCGATCGAAGCGATGGGGCCGATAAATGGGCATGACGTATCTGCCGTGCGGCGAAATTCGGCGTCCGAGCATTCCCGCGACCGACCGGGCGCTCGATGCGACCAATCGCCGGGAACCGTTCCCGCAATCGATCGTTTTGGTGGCGAGCCGCGAACAATATAGGGGAATAGCTATGTCTGCACAGCTGATCGACGAGACGGCAGATACGGAGTCCCTCGAGCATGCAAAGCTGGTCGGCCAGCCGCTGTCGGACGCAGAATTTCATCGCGAATTGACCGGCGTCATCCGCCATTTGCGCGCTTTTGCGCGTTCGCTATGCGGTTGCCGCGACCGGGCTGACGATCTCGCTCAGGAAACCCTGCTCAAGGCCTGGGCCGCTCGCGATCGCTATGTCGCCGGCACCAGCTTCCGGGCCTGGACTTTCACCATTTTGCGCAACCATTACTTCGGGCAATTGCGCCGCGAACGCTTCACCGGGATTTACGACGAGGCGGTGGCCGAACGCGTTCTCCAGATCGGCGGCTCGCAGGAGAGCACGATCGAGGCTACCGACGTGTTGCGCGCGCTGGCCACGCTGCCGGCCGCTCAGCGTGAAGTGCTGATTTTGGTTGCAATCGGCAACATCGGCTACGAGGAAATTGCCCAGATCTGCGGTATCGCGCTGGGCACGGTGAAGAGCCGAATTTCTCGCGCCCGGACGATGCTGGCAGCGGTGATGGAAAGCGGCGTGCTCCCCGACTTCCGCCATAATTTCGTGATGGAAGGCGATGTGCTCAGCGAATTCTTCGCCCAGTTGAAGCAGATCCTCCCCGAAGAGCACAAGCATTTGGCGGCCTAGAGCGAGAAACGACGGCTTCGGCAAAGATTTCAGGGCCGGAAGGTAATCGCAGCAGTGCCGTTGAGCGTAACCGGCATGTAGAGCCCGTTCGCCGCCGCTTGCAGCTGGCCGTTGTTCACCGCATCGATATGCGCGGTGATAACGAAATCGCCGAGCTGCTTGGCCGCCAGCGCCCGCTGGATCTTGCCGAGCAACCCGCCGTAGTCATGGCTGAAATTCTGAGTCAGCGACTGACCGATGGCATCCGCGAACCCCGGATTGTTGGCAAGCTCGACCAGCAGGTCGCTGCCCGCGTGATTGGTGACGCCCTCGATCGACAACTGCCGGAAATGGACGAGCTGGCTGCCCGGCGCATTGACCGGGACCGCGACGAACCACAGCCGCCCCTGGACCGGCGGCAATGTGTTCCAGGATGGCTGGGCATCGATATCGGCGCCCACCGCGATCCGGCCATTGGTTGCGCCATACATCTTGATATGGGCGAAGTGCGCGGTCACCGCGCCCAGCGGCAGCACGAAGGGGCGCTTCGCGCGCTTGGCCAGAGCGCGCTCGATCACCGGTTCCAGCTCGGCATAATCGGCGATCACCGGCACATTGAAAGTGACGTGGCCCGTCTCCTGCGGCTGCGGCGCCATCGCCGGTAGCGGCCGGGGCTCCGGATCTTCGGGCCGATGGCCGACCACCGTTGCCGTCAGCGCAGTCATGCCCAGACGCAACTGCAATTGCCGATCGACGATGGTATAACCGCCATAGGTCAGACGCTGCGGCGCGACCTGCATCCACACCGGTGGTTTTTCCTCGTTGAGATTGAGGGTGGTGAAGGCCGAAGCCCAGGCTTTGGCGATCTTGGCACGCAAATCGAGCCGGTTCAATTCGGCTGGCAAACGCTGCTGCAGCCGCGCGATCACCGGCTGGAGACGGGCATCGGCCTTGTCGGTGAAGGTGATCCGCCGGCCGAGAAAGTCGATGCCTGGCGTCTGACGCCAGTCATAGGCCAGCCGCACGGTACCGCGCACCGACCAGTCCGGCTGCACTGCCAGGCGGATATGCGCCTCGGCCATCGCCGCGCCGGTCGCGGTCTCGCGCTTGAGAATGCCGCCGATATCCTGCGCGCTGATCACCGCATTGAGCGGCACATCGGCGATGATGTCCTGGCCGCTGCCGTGCAACGCAATCGCGCCGCGTGTGACCGTGCCGACGATCCGGCAATGCAGCGCCGGCGTGATCGCCAGCCGTGCCCCGAACAGATGAACATGCTGGGGAGCCGCGCAAGTCACCCCAGGCTGATCGATAGTCCACAAGGTTTTCGGAATCTGCTCGTCGAGCAGGCGTTGCAAACCGGCGAGATCGGCATCGAGCGGCACCGCGATCGTCGAGATTACCGGTGGGGGAACGATGGCTTGAGTGGAATGTGGCGGCTCGCCCTGCTGGTGATGACGCGAACATCCGGCCAAAGCCACGCCAAGCGCCAATGCCGACAGCGCCCAGCCCGACGGCGAGTATCGTCTCGCGCTTGCCGCAATTCCCGACCTGCGCCCCGGTTCAAGCAATGCCAATGCTCCTTCTCAAGCCAAAAATTGCGCAAACGAAAGGGAGCCGGATTGCTCCGACCCCCTCACGTTTGACAGTCAACTGAACGGTATCGGGCTTAGTTGCCCGAGCCCGGTCCGTAGCTGATTTCCACGCGGCGGTTCTGCACTTCGCGGACACCGTCAGCAGTCGGAACCCGCGGGTTCA
>JAMFSI010000110.1 GCA_026225215.1 Sphingomonas palustris
AAGACTCCGCTATTGGGGCCACCCTTATAGGCTTGCCCGGTCGAATGCAGGAATCGCGGCCCAAAGCCGACGCAGGTCGCGGCCTTAGTGCGGTCCCGGATCGCCAGGCGCAGCGCGGTGAGCTGCTCGGTCGCTTGCGGGGTGCGATCGATATAAGCGAGCAGTGCGGCATAATCGCCGGCGCCGATCCGCGCAAAATGGCTCTTGAGAAAAGCCGTAACCGTATAATGGCGGCCCAGCGCTTCGGCATTGCCGGGATCGGCGTAGATCGAGATGCCATTGCCGGTGACGAGCGGCTTTTCTTCGGCAGGCGCTTCGCCTTTCTCATAGGCCTCGGTCAGCGCCTTGGTCTTGAGTTTGCTCGCTTCGACATCGGGCTGGTCGAACGGATCGATGCCGATGATCGCCCCCGCCACGGCCACGGCGATTTCCCAACGGAAGAATTCCTGCCCGATATCCTCGATCGCATTCATGGTCAGCGTGACCACGGGATGGCCGGCCTCGACCAGCGCTGCGAGCGCGGCGCGCGGCGCGGAATCCTCGGCGCCCGCGAGTTCTACGTAAGCGAAGATGCGATCCGACCCATAGGCTTCCGGGCCGGCCAGGGGTTCGCTGGCCACCGGGATCAAACCATGCCCTTGCTTGCCGGTGCTTTCGGCGAGCAATTGTTCGAGCCATGCCCCGATCGGGGCGATTTTCGGCGAGGCAATGATCGTCACCTTGTCACGGCCCAACACTCGCGCGGCGACGCCGAGCGCCACGCCGAGCTGGACACCGGGATTTTGTTCCGGCGGCACATCGGCCCCACAAGCGCGCGCCATCAACTGGGCCTTGCCCAGCAGATCGCCGACATCGAGACCCATCGCGGCGGCGGGAACCAGGCCGAATTTCGACAGCACCGAATAGCGGCCGCCGATCGACGGAACGCCGTAGAATATCCCCGACCAACCTTCGTCTTGCGCGCGCTTTTCCATTCCCGAGCCCGGATCGGTGACAGCGATAAAATGGCGCGCCGCCGTCTCCTTGCCGGCAGCGGTGCCGACCTTGTCCCAGAAATAGTCGGTGAAGATATTGGGCTCGAGCGTGCTGCCGGACTTGGACGAAGTTATGAACAGCGTCTTGTCGAGCGTGATCGCGGCCTCGAGATCGCGGATCTGCTGTGGATCGGTGCTGTCGAGCATGTGGAATTTGGGCCAGCCGGACTGGTCGCCGAATACCTCGGCCAGCACTTGCGGGCCGAGGCTCGAGCCGCCCATCCCGAGCAGGACGATATCGCTGAAACCCTCTTGCCGGACCCGATCGCGAAGCGCGGTCAAAGGCCCGAGATCGCCCAGCTCGTCATCGACGACATGCAGCCAGCCGCCCCATTCCGGCTCGTCAGCGCCGGTCCAGAGCGCAGCATCGACATCCCACAAGCGACGGATTTTGCCCTCTTTGCGCCAGGCGTCCATCTCGGCGGCGAAAGCAGCTTTGGCTTCTTCCGAGCCCGCCTCGATATGCGTGCCGCCCACCGCCTGAGGCGATGCCTCGTGGGCCTGACGAGCGACAGCCGCGAGCAGCTTGTCGAAGGCGTCGGCGAACTGCTTCACGCCATCTATGACCAGCTCGCGGCTGATTTTCTCCAGATCGATGCCAAGATCGGCCAATGCCCCCAGGCTCTTGCGGGCACCTTCCAGATCGCTGGAAATGGCATCCGGGTTGACCACGCCGTGGTCGCGAAAGGCATCCATGGTCGCGGGCGGGATGGTATCCACGGTATCGCGCCCCACCAGCGCCTCGACATAGATCGTATCCTTGAGCGCCTTCGATTTGGTACTGGTGGAGGCCCAGAGCAGACGCTGAGTCCGCGCCCCTGCGCCGGCCAAGGCTTCCCAGCGCTCGCCCGCAAAGATATCGCCATAGGCGGCATAGGCCAGCTTGGCATTGGCGATCGCGATCTTGCCGCGCAAGCTCTCGCCCTTGCCTGAGCCCAGAGCATCCAGCGCCTTGCCGACCGCAGTATCGGTGCGACTGATGAAGAAGCTGGCGACGCTGGCCACTTTGCTCACGTCGCCGCCGGTCGCGCGAAAATCCTCCAGACCGGCGATATAGGCCTCGGCCACTTTGCGGTAAGTCTCGACCGAAAACAGCAAGGTGATGTTGACGCTGATGCCCTTGCCGATCAGCGCGCGGATGGCGGGCAAGCCGGCGTCGGTAGCCGGAACCTTGACCATCAGATTGGGCCGGTCGACCGCTTGCCAGAGATGTTCGCCCTCGGCGATCGTCGCTTCGGTATTATTAGCCAGATAGGGCGAGCATTCAAGACTGACGAAGCCATCGACGCCCTGGCCTTCGTCGTAGACCCGGCGCAGTACATCGGCGGCGGCCCGGATATCGGCGATCACCAGATGCTCGTAGATCTCCGTGATGCTGGGTGCGCCTTGCGCGGTGAAAGCCTTGATCGCCTCGGCATATTCCTCGCTCTCGCCGATGGCTTTTTCGAAGATCGACGGGTTGGAGGTCAGCCCTTTCAAACCGTCATTCTCGATCATTTTAGCGAGATCACCGTTTTCGACAAAGCTGCGCAGTAGAAAATCGATCCACGGCGACTGTCCGGCATCACTGAGGGTCTGCAAGGTATTCACGAACGCGCCTCCTTGGCGACGGCAAGCTGCTTGCGCGCGGCGGCAAGCACGGCCTCGGGCGTGAAGCCGAACTTCTTCATCAGATCCTTGATCGGCGCGGACGAACCCAATGTGTGCATGCCGATCACCTGGCCGCCCGAGCCGGTATAGCGGTCCCAGCCAATTACCGAGCCCGCCTCCACCGAGACACGGGCGGTGACCGCTTTGGGCAACACCGACTCGCGATAGGCCTCATCCTGTTGCTCAAACAGATCCCAGGACGGCATGGAAACGACCCGCGCGGCAACGCCTTCGGCTTTCAGTGTTTCATAAGCGCCAACGCAGAGCGAAACTTCGCTGCCTGTGCCGATCAGGATTACCTCAGGCGTGCCGTCCTTGGCATCGGCCATCACGTAAGCGCCCTTGGCGAGCCCGGCGGCAGAAGCGTAAACGGTGCGATCGTAAGTCGGCACTGCTTGGCGGGTGAGGACGAGCGCTGCGGGCTGATTCGTGAGTTGGGCGATGACCTTCCACGCTTCGACCACTTCATTGGCATCGGCGGGGCGCAGCGAGACCAGTCCCGGCACGCTGCGCAGCGCCAGCAGTTGCTCGACCGGCTGATGAGTGGGCCCATCTTCGCCCAGCCCGATCGAATCATGGGTGAAGACGAAGATCGATGGCAGTTCCATCAGCGCCGCCAGCCGGATCGGCGGTTTCATGTAATCCGAGAAGATCAGGAAGGTCGAACCATAAGCGCGCAAACCGCTCAGCGTCATGCCGTTGACGATCGCGCCCATCGCATGTTCGCGAATGCCGAAGTGGAGATTGCGGCCGCCGGGTGAATCGGCTTCGAAAGCGCCAGCGCCATCGAAAGTCAGATCGGTCTTGGTCGAGGGCGAAAGATCGGCGGCGCCGCCGAGCAGCCAGGGATAGGCCTGCGCCAGCGCGTTGATCACCTTGCCGCCGCTGGCGCGGGTCGCTTCGCCCTTGGCATCGGTGGGGAAGCTGGGCAGCTTTTTGGCCCAATCGGCGGGAAGCTTGCCCGAAAGCAGTGCATCGAGCTGTGCCGCTTCCTCGGGGTGGGCCTTGCGGTATTCCGCGAGGCTATCCGCCCATTGCGCCGACAATTTAGCGCCCCGCGCGCCGATATTTTCGTCAAAATGCGCTTTCACGCCATCGGGCACAAGAAACTGGGCGTCCTCGGGCCAGCCATAGAACTTCTTCGTGAGGCGAACTTCGTCCTCGCCCAGCGCTTCGCCATGCGCCTTCTCGCTGTCCTGCTTATGCGGCGAGCCATAACCGATGTGGCTGTTGACGACGATGAACATCGGCGCGCTGCGATCCGCCTTGAACGCTTCGAGCGCGCGCGCCAGCGCTCCAGTGTCGTTGGCGTCGGTGACATGCTCGGTGCGCCAGCCATAAGCGCGAAAGCGCGCGGCGACATCCTCACTGAATGCCAGCGCCGTCTTGCCCTCGATGGTGATCGAATTGTTATCGTAGATCCAGCACAGATTGCCGAGCTTGAGATGCCCGGCGATCGACGCGGCTTCGCTGGCGACGCCCTCCATCATGTCGCCATCACCGCACAGCGTATAGACATCGTAGTCGAACAGCGTCGCATCGCTCCGATTGAAGCTCGCCGCCAGCCATTTACCGGCCATCGCCATACCGACGCTATTGCCGCAGCCTTGGCCGAGCGGTCCGGTGGTGGTCTCGACGCCGGTGGTCTGGCCGTGCTCGGGGTGCCCTGGGCAGCGGCTGTCGAGCTGGCGAAAGCCCTTGATGGCGTCGAGCGTAACCGCCCGCTCCGGCTCTTGCCCATCGCGCACCCCGGCGAGATAGAGCAGCGAATAGAGCAGCATCGAGGCATGCCCGTTCGACAGCACGAAGCGGTCCCGATTAGGCCATGACGGCAGTTTGGGGTCGTAGCGCAGGAACGACTGCCACAGCGTGTAGCCAACCGGCGCCAGCGCCATCGGTGTTCCGGGATGGCCCGAGTCGGCTTTCTGCACGGCATCCATCGCCAGGGTGCGAATGGTGTTTATGGCCAGAAGATCGATATCCGGCGTGGAAGTTTGCGGGGATGCAGCGCCTGGAGAGTTTGAATCGGTCGGATCGCCCAATGTGCTGGTGGCTTGCTCGCTCATCGATCAGTTCTCCGATTGCGTCCGGTACCGGCGCAGCGTCCCTAGTCCGCCTTCAATATGGCGGTGAAGGATGACAGCATGATGAGCCCGTGCTCGGCCGGCGGCGACGTCTGCCGGTAGAACCGCCAACCCCGGCCTTTGGTTCCGTTTATCGCGCTCAAAGAATTTGTAGCAAATTGTCCGCGCTTGGCACTTCGCGCCGGAAACATATCGGACTCAAAAACGTAACCTGACAAACCAGCTGCACCGTCGTTAAGTCTGATCCGAAACTTCGTTTCGGAAAGTCTGTGCCGTCCCGCTCCCCCGGTTGGTACCACCCGTTAAAGGTACCCTGTGGGTGGTACCAATCCAGGGGAGCGGGACGGCACAGACTTCGAAATTCGCTCCTTCGCGAGCCGCAGGCCAGCGTAGCTAATTTCGAATCAAACTTTAAGATGGCCATCAGCAGAGAGGACAGTCGATGCGGGAAGACGAAAAGCGACGCGCGGCGCAAGCGGCGGCCGATGAAATCCAATCCGGCATGATTATCGGGATTGGCACCGGCTCGACCGTTGCCGAACTGATTCCCATCCTGGCAGCACGGGTTCGCGACGGGCTCAGTGTCGTCGCTGTGGCGACTTCCGAAGCCACTGCGGCGGCGGCACAAGCCGCAGGCATCACCATCGTCCCCTTCGCCGATCTTTCAAAGATAGACCTGACCATCGACGGGGTCGATGAAATCGACCCAGCGCTGCGCGCCATCAAAGGCGCCGGCGGGGCCTTGCTCCGCGAAAAGATCGTAGCAACCGCTTCGCACCGGATGATCGCGATTGCCGATAGCTCCAAGCACAGTCCGGCGCTCGGCAGCCACGCCATATCGGTCGAAATCCTGCCCTTCGCGCGCAGCTTCGTTCTCGCAGCGATCACCGCGCTCGGTACCGTCCCGACGCTGCGTGTGGTGGCGGGACAACCGGCGCATTCGGACCAGGGCAATCTGCTCGCCGATTGCGCATTCGGCGAGCTTTCCGATGCGGCGAAGACCGCGCAGGCACTCTCGGCGATCCCGGGATTGCTCGGTCACGGATTGTTTCTCACCGAGATCGATGCCCTTTACCTTGCCAAGGGCACGGAAGTGACGCGATACGAACGAACCCCAACCGCGTAACCCTATCCGGCGCACTTGAAGATGGTCTCATGACGACACCAATCCTGGACTTCAACCTGGGCGAAAACGCCGGAATGATCCGGCAGGCAGCCGGGCGCTTTGCCGATGAGCAAATCGCGCCCCTGGCAGCCCGAATCGACGCCGAGGACTGGTTCCCGCGCGAGCTATGGCCGGCGATGGGCGCGCTCGGGCTGCATGGCATCACCGTCGAGGAGGAATGGGGCGGACTGGGGCTGGGCTATCTCGAACATGTCCTCGCCATCGAGGAAGTCAGCCGCGCCTCGGCGTCAATCGGTCTGTCCTATGGCGCCCATTCGAACCTCTGCGTCAATCAGATCCGCCGCTGGGGCAGCCCCGAGCAAAAGGCAAAATACTTGCCCAAGCTGATCAGCGGCGAACATCTCGGCAGCCTGGCGATGAGCGAGATCGGCGCCGGTTCACGTCGTCGCCATGAAGCTCAAGGCCGACGCGGTGCCCGGCGGCTATCGCCTCAATGGCACCAAGTTCTGGATCACCAATGCGACCTACGCCGATACGCTGGTGGTCTATGCCCGGACCATTGCCGATGCCGGTTCGCGCGGCATCACCGCATTCCTGGTCGAGAAGAAGTTTGCCGGCTTTGCCGTGGGCCAGACCATCGACAAGATGGGCATGCGCGGCTCGCCCACCGCCGAACTGGTGTTCGACGATTGCTTCGTGCCCGAGGAGAACATCGTCGGCCCGCTCGATGGCGGCGTCAGCGTGTTGATGAGCGGCCTCGATTATGAGCGGGTGGTGCTGGCCGGCATCCAATTGGGCATCATGCAGGCTTGTCTCGACGTGGTGATTCCCTACCTCCGGGAGCGCAAGCAATTCGGTCAGCCGATCGGCACCTTCCAGCTGATGCAGGCCAAGCTGGCGGATATCTATGTGGCGCTGCAATCGGCGCGGGCCTATGTCTATGCTGTGGCCCAGGCTTGCGACGCGGGCCAGACCACGCGCTTCGATGCCGCCGGGGCGATCCTGCTGGCGAGCGAGAACGCCTTCCGCGTCGCCGGTGAGGCGGTGCAGGCGCTGGGCGGCGCCGGCTATACCAAGGATTGGCCGGTCGAGCGTTTTCTGCGCGATGCCAAGCTGCTCGACATCGGCGCCGGCACGAATGAGATTCGCCGGATGCTGATCGGTCGGGAACTGATTAATGGATGATGCGCGCAGCTTCGCGCCGGCAACGCTGAGAAACCGCGACCCGATCCTCGATGTGCTGCGCGAGGTGCTGCCTCCATCGGGGTTAGCGCTGGAAGTGGCCAGCGGCACCGGCGAGCATGTCATGCATTTTGCCCGACATCTGCCGGGCCTGGCATGGCAGCCGTCCGACCCATCACCGGCGGCACGACAATCCATCGCCGCCTGGCTCGCGGCAGAAGCGCTGGTCAATGTTCGCGACCCGCTCGATCTCGATGCCGCGCGCGAAGGCTGGCCGATCGCACGGGCCGACGCCATCACCTGCATCAATATGATCCATATCAGCCCCTGGGCCGCAACCGAGGGCCTGATGCGCGGCGCGGCTCAAATCCTGGCGAGCGGAAGTCCGCTTTATGTTTATGGCCCGTATCGCCGCGCCGACCGGCCACTGGAACCCAGCAACGAAACATTCGATCACAGCTTGCGCGCACGCGATCCATCCTGGGGCTTGCGGGAACTCGACGAGGTGATCGCATGCGCCGCCAAGTACGGGCTGAGGTTTGACCGATTGATCGAAATGCCTGCTAATAACCTGTCGCTGGTCTTCCATCGGCTATAGTGCTCAGGGGAAGAGTTCCGATCTGCAGCGATGGATAGTATTTGACAAGGAATAGCCATGAGCGTCGCGTTTCGCCGCGAGGGAGACGAGGAACACCTCGAACCCAAATTCGAATTACCGATCCCGCCCGGCCCCAATCTCGTCACCAGCAATGGCCTGGCGCTGATTCAAGCGAAAGTCGCTGAATTGGAGGCCGCGCTATCCGATCTGACCGACGAAGCCGAAATCAAAGCCGCGCGGCGCGTGCTGCGCTATTGGCGAACCCGGCAGGCAACGGCCGAACTGGTGGTCGCGCCCAGCGGCAAATTGGTGGAGTTCGGTTGCAAGGTAGGGTTCCGATTGAACGGGCAACAGCGCTCGATCACGATCGTCGGCGATGACGAGGCCGATCCAGCGGCCGGCCTGTTGTCCTTTGCCGCTCCCTTGTGCCGAGCGATGATGGATGCCGAACCAGGTGATACCGTGGAATTCGCAGGCAAGCCCGAAGCAATTGAAATTCTAACGATCGGGGCAGGAAATTGAGCGCCTGATCATTTGATCGCTACCCGCATCGACTTCTCGATCTCGCCTCCACAATAGGCATCGCCATAATTCTCAAGAGACCTGCTACTCAGCGCTTTCAGCGACGGCAGCGCCTGCAGGCGCGCGGACAGGCCGGCAGTGCAGGGCGCCGTCTCGGCCAGCAGTTCGGCGATAGCGGGAAATTTGGCGGCCATCGTCGACCACAAGATGCTGGTGACGATATCGGCCACGCCGGCCTCTGGGGTGCCGAGAATAAAACCGGCATCGGCTGTCAGGCCTGCGCGTCGGCCGGTGTCTTCCCAGATCGTCATCCAGCGTTCGAGCCGCGGCCGAAACTCATCCCATTTCTCGGTGGTCCACATGGCGCGGCCCCCGTCGAGTGTCAGCTCGTCGATGACATCGTTCGCATCATTGACCAGCTTCGTCGTTCGAGCGCGCATCTCTGGCGTGTCCGGGATCGATCCCAAGGTTTCGCCCAGGTAAAGCGCGATGGCCGGCATTTCGGCCAGCGCGAAACCGGAGCGCGTGTCGATCAGCAGTGGCGGCCCCATGAAGGCGATCGGCTGATCGCAAGCTGGCGCCTGCATCAACTCCCCGATCTCGTCGCTGCTATGTTCGGTCCAGCTTTTGCCCGCGAACGCCAGGATGGCGCGAATGAACTGCCCGCGAAAGGGAACGGGCCAATAATAGAGATCGTAATCCGCCATGATGAGATGCTCCTGGAGACATGGACATAACCGCCCATCGGCCGAAGCGATCCCTTGCCGGTCAATCCGACTCCGTTGCTCCGGAAAAGAAAGGAAACGGATGCCTCCCCAACTTCTCCGAAGCAACGAAGCGATGAGGCCGGATTAACGGCAGACATGCACCTTGTGATGATGATGCACTTCCCACCAGCAATGCGGATGAGCGCTGGCCGCGATCGGTGCGGCCAAGGCCGATACGGCGATCACGGAAGCGAACAGGGTTTTGATGAGACGCATAGACTCTCCTCCTATAATAGACGCCCTTGCAAGGGGGCCGTCGCCGCGTCTAGCGCGGCAATGATGGCACCAGGATGAACCACCAACCCGGCCAATCCCTTCAAAACGTAGGATATGTCGATGACTCGAAGCCGTTGGCGTCGAGAAATTTGGCGCTTCTTCTCGCGGGAACAATCAGCTAGCCCCCTGGTTTAAGATGCTGTCGCAGTGGAGACCTTATTTATGAAGATCGGCCTCCGCATGCGTTCGATCGCGCTTGCCGAACAATTGGGGCCTGGCCTCATCACCGGCGCGGCCGACGACGATCCCAGCGGCATCGCCACCTATTCCCAGGCGGGCGCGCAAGCAGGCTTTGGTCTGCTGTGGACGATGGTGCTGACTTATCCGCTGATGTGCGCGGTGCAATTGGCCAGCGCTTATATCGGCCGAGTCACCGGGATCGGTCTGGCGGCGAATATGGAGAAAATTTTTCCGGCCTGGCTGGTGACCGGTCTGGTCGCGCTGCTGTTCGTGGCCAATACCATCAATATCGGCGCGGATCTGGCGGCGATGGGCGCTGCCGGCAAGCTGGTGTTTGGCGGCAGCGAGCACCTGCTGACATTCCTGTTCGCGGTGGGTTCGCTCATCCTGCAGATGTTCGTACCTTATCATCGTTACGCCGCGATGCTGAAATGGCTGACCCTGGTGCTCTTCGCTTATTTCGCGGTGCTGTTGTTCGTGCACTTGGATGCAAAGGCGCTCATTGCCGGTCTCGTCATTCCGCGCATCGCCAATTCCGGTTTCGTCACCACCATCGTCGCGCTGTTCGGCACGACCATCAGCCCCTATCTGTTTTTCTGGCAAAGCGCGCAGGAGGTCGAGGAGCTCAATAGCAATGACAAGGCGCAGCCTTTGGTCGACCAGCCATCGCAAGCCCGGCGCGAATTCCGCCGGATCTGGTTCGACACGTTGACCGGCATGGGCTTTTCGACGCTCGTAGCCATGGCGATCATCGTCGCGACTGCGGCCACCCTGCATGTCCGCGGGATTACCGATATCCAGTCGGCGGCGCAGGCCGCTCAGGCGCTGGAGCCGGTCGCCGGAAAATTCGCCTTTTTCCTCTTCGCTCTGGGCATCATGGGGACAGGCTTGCTGGCTATTCCGGTCCTGGCGGGTTCTGCAGCCTATGCCATCGGCGATAGCCGAGGCTGGCGGGCCGGGCTCGACTTCAAACCCTGGGAGGCAACCGGGTTTTACACCGTGATCGGCATGGCGACATTGCTCGGCATCGCCATCGACTGGTCGCCGCTCGATCCGATGAAAGCGCTGTTCTGGAGCGCGGTGATCAATGGCGTCGTCGCCGTGCCGATCATGGTGGCGATGATGATCGTGGTCGGCCGTCACAGCCGGATGGGCAAATTTACCGCGCCGCGTTCCATTACCTGGCTGGGCTGGGCGGCGACGCTGATCATGGGCGTGGCTGCGGTTGCGATGTTTGTGGTGTGAGGCTGGTAATTCGCGCCGATGCCACCTGAGGCGTACCCGCCCGGTCCTTTTTCGATGGTACTTTTGAGTTTGGTCCTTGTTTGAGTGGTCTGCACGCACCAGACCGCACCCCAGGCCGAACCGTTTGAGGCATACCCAAAAGAGACCTGAGGGAAATCGCCTCCGCAAAGGCTGCGAACCGGCAGGACAGCGCGGCCATCAAAGCGACCAAGCCAAGCGGAAACTACCGAAGGCAGGGGAGCTGCGCGGCTCCCCCGTGGAACTCTAGCAAGCGCCCGCCTGATGCGCGCCATAGCTTGCCTGACTCGGAGTGTATTTGTCACCCGCGCTGGACGATAGTTGTTCAATTAGCCCATGGCACGAAAAACCTTGCATACTCAGATACTGCTTCGCAGACTTCGCAGCGTTTTCATTCCAATCGACAGTTAAAGAATCTACAGCTGCCGTAGCATCTTCAACCGAATAGCCATCCCCAGCCCCAGAGGATAGTTGGAAAATCAACCCCTTCCTAGAGAAGCCCTGTATACTCAAATACTGTTCGGCGGATCTGGCAGCATTATTTTGAGGGCCGGTAAGGCTCGGCGCCGCTTCGCCTTCTTTAGAAACTTCACCTCCACTTGGGGCTAAGTTGCTTGGGGGGCTTTGTTCCGCCCCGCTTTGCGCGCTGCTAGTGGTCTGACCCCTCCCATGCTTGTCTGGCCCGACGATGGAACCAATGGCGGCCCAGCCAGCCAAAACGCCAACAACAATCAAGCAGCCTTTACCAAGACCGCCAGCCTTCTTCTGATCGTTCACAATTTACCCCTTCGTCGCACCTCAAGGCGCCACGCTAGGCGACAACCGTTGATTTACAGCGACCTGTATTCATGTCTGGAAATAAATGGAAGACGGCATAGATCAGCACAGGCTTCCGTTGTTCCCCATAAGGGGAGGTTGGGGGCAACATCGCGCATTGTCGGGTTCACCACGCGCTTTCCCGACAGGTCTGGTGATGAGAATTTTGCTGGGGCTGGCCATTTTACCGGCGCAGTTTGTGCATGCCCTCGACCATAAGCTCGCGATAGCTGCGCCGAATGCTGTCGTTTGACCGCCTCTTCGTCCTATACCTCGTTACGGCAATGCTGTTTTTCGGTACATTGGTGAGAATACTGTTTCAAATTTTTCTTTGGGCAATCCAAAGCGCAAGAATGCCGAAGCAGTAACGAACGTCCGCAACGTTGTCGGGTCCTGACAGGCAGCTTTTTTCCCGATTGGGTTGATAGCTGCCCATCCGGACGGCCAGCGCTTTGCACGCGATCGCTGGCCAGTGATCGGTTTTTCCCCGGTCCTTTTTGGGTGTACCCAAAAAAACGCCGATGGATTGGCGCTAGCTGTCGTCGTCATCAGCCAACCAAGCGGGAATATCGCGCTTGGCGTGTAGCACCCGCCAGACATCTACATGGGATTCCAGTTCGAGGTAGAACACGATCCACGGAAACCCTTTGAGCCGCACCGTCCTCAAGCCGGGAAGATTTAGGTCGTGCGACCAGCGCGGAGAGCCGGCCGAAGGTGTGTCGCCGATGAAAGTGTAAGCCGTTTCGAGCGCATCAATGAAGGCATTGGCGACATCCGCTCCCGCTTCACCGGCGTAATGGTCGATCGCAGCATCCAGGTCCACGCGCGCCCTGGCGCGTTGCCTGACCAGCTTCTCGGTCACGACGCCCTGCGGTGCTTCACTCGCTCGCGAAGGCTCTGGAAGTAGCTGGGATCGACCGGCTCGGTTACCTCGGAACTCGCCCCTTCGAGAAGCATCTGGCGAAGGCACTGGACGTCCTGATCCTTGCGGATCAATTCCCGCACATACTCGCTGCTCGTGCCGTAGCCGCGCGCATTGACCTGCTGATCGATAAACGCCTTCAAGGCGTCGGGAAGCGAGATGTTCATCGTGGTCATGGATGGGGCAATTATCATCTTTGGCAAAAATTGGCAAGGATCGCCGCGATCCTCATGAGGTGTATGCAAAGCGCACCGAGTTTATGCGATACTAGCCATGCGGGCGCGGATCGGACGTCTTCACTCTGGACATGCGGGTGATTGCACCTATATACTGATCGGTATGGAAACCCTGTTAGCCCCAGTTCGCGGACGTCCGCGTGAGTTTTGCCCGGAGAAAGCGCTGGCCGCAGCGCTGCGGGTATTCTGGCGACGTGGCTATGAAGGCGCTTCGATCTCGGAACTGACCGAAGAAATGGGCATCACCCGCCCCAGCCTTTATGCCTGCTTCGGCAATAAGGAAGCGCTGTTTCGCAAGGCGTTCGACCTCTACGAGCGCGACAAGCTATCCTATGTCAGCTTGGCGCTGGAGGCGCCCACCGCACGCGGTGTAGCCGAGCGACTCTTGCGCGGCGGTCTGGCCATTCAATGCAGTGATGGTGAACCGCAAGGTTGTCTGGGGGTGATCAGCTCGGTCACTTGCGGTGCTGAAGCCGAATCGCTCAGAACCGAAGTGATCGCGCGGCGTGCCCCGGCAGACGCCGCAGTGGTTGCGCGGTTCGCCCGGGCGCAGGCGGAGGGAGATATTCCCGATTCGATCGAGCCTGACGCATTGGCTTGCTACCTCATGACCGTATTGCAAGGCATGGCGGTCAAGGCGGCGGCGGGGACACCACGTGCGTCACTGGAACGGCTGATCGAGACGACGCTGACTATGTGGCCGGGCAAGTAAGCCGAATAAGCTCTGAGTGTGTTGTCGCATCGTGTGGTGCCAAAAGCCGGCACTCCTTTTCACGGTGCCACGGCGGAAATCCGCCGCAAAATAAAATACCAAACGGTACGGAATTCGACTTGACGGCGACTTGTTCTGTCAATACATACTGACCGGTACATTAAGAGGATGTCGGGGCTTCGCAACAGGAGGCAGCATGCATCGAACCAGATTCAAGGCCTGCAACTGACAGGCTGACATAAAGCGCGTCCGCCATCGCGGCGCGGAATTCCTGCAACCAAGACGGTTGTCGCAGCCCATCGGGTTCGTGGCCGTCTTCTTAACTTCACCGGATGCGCTGCATTTGCCGGAAGGCTGAGCGTCGCAACTATTCCTGACCCACCGCAGCAGGGGGCAAGTTCATGGCTTATTTCGATCCAAACTATGCATTTTCGTCGGTTGCCGCCTCTCCAGTGCAGGCGCCCGAGGATGTCCTGTCGCAGTTGGGCGGCTTTGCGCCGGCCCCGGTCGAGTCGGAGGTCGAGCCCAGCAGCTTCGATCACACCGAATGGGCGGTCATCACGCTGGCTCGTCAGGATAGTCTGGAAACACTGCGCGAGCCGCGGCGCTCCAAGCTCGGTGAGTTGATCTTTGGCAAACCCCGCCATTACACGCTTGCCGGCGAGAGGCTGGAAGCGCTGCGCCGGATTGCCGTGGAGGCCTGGCGCAAGCCGCAGAACCTCTCGCTGCAAGCACTGGGCGCCTTCATTTCGGTCGGTTTCACCAGTGCCCAACTGGCCCTGCTGCTATCGACCACCGGCGCGCTGCCGGCGATGGCCAGCCTGATTGCTCACGCCGCCCCGAAAATCATGTCGAGGAAATCCGCGTGAATATGCCGGTTCACATCGACACTCCGCCTGTGGAAACCACCGAAACGCCGCCTCGATCGGGCCTGTCCACGCGCAATGTCGCGATCGGGGTGATCGGAGCGGCGGTGTTGCTCGGACTGGGCTGGAAGTTCACCAGCGGCCCTGCCGCGCCGCCCGCGCCGCCGCCTGCGGTGGTCAGCGTCGCCACGCCGATCGCTCGCGATGTCCTGCAGTGGGACGATTATGTCGGTCGCTTCGCGCCGAGCCAGACGGTCGAGGTGCGCCCGCGCGTCTCGGGCGCGGTCACCGGCCTCCATTTCCGCGATGGCGCCATCGTCCATCGCGGCGATCTGCTGTTCACTATCGACCCTCGGCCCTTCGCAGCCACGCTGGCCGAAGCCACGGCCAACGTCGCCAGCGCCCGCAGCACGCTGGCGTTGGCGCGTTCGGATTATGCCCGCGTGCGCGCGCTGACCGGCGACGAAGCGGTTTCCGCCAGCGAAGCCGATTCCCTGCGCGCCAAGGTCCAGGCGGCTGAGGCTGCGCTGGCTGCGGCGCAGGCTCGCCAGCAGGCCCGCGCGCTCGATGTCTCGTTTACCCAGGTGCGTGCGCCGATCTCAGGCCGCATTTCCAGCCGGCGGGTGGATATCGGCAATCTCGTGTCGGGCGATGCCGGCAGCAATGCGACGCTGCTGACCACGATCAATGCGCTTGATCCGATCTATTTCGGCTTCGACGCCTCCGAAGGACTGTTCCTCAAGGCGCAGCGCGATCGCGCCGCCGGCCATGCCGCCACCGAAGTCGAAGTGCGCCTGCAAGACGAGTCCGGCTACCGCTGGCACGGCAAGCTCGATTTCGCCGACAACGGCCTCGATCCGCGCTCGGGCACGATCCGCCTGCGCGCCACTTTCGCCAACCCCGGCATGTTCCTGACTGCCGGCATGTTCGGCAATATGCGGCTTGCCAGTGGCGGCACCGTGCATGCGCTGCTGGTGCCCGACCAGGCGATCGCCTCCGACCAGGCGCGCAAGACCGTGCTGGTCGTCAGCGATGACGGCACCGTAACGGCCAAGCCGGTCGAACTGGGTGCGTTGGTCGATGGCCTGCGGATCGTCCGCTCCGGTCTCGCCCCCAGTGACCGAGTCATCATCGGCAATATCGTAGCGGCCATCCCTGGTTCGAAGGTCAAGGTCCAAGCCGGGCATATCGCGCCCGACCCGACCGCCGCTACCACCGATCCCGAAGCCTCCGCACCAGTCGCGGCGCAAGCCACGCTGGTTCGCTGAGCCCCCCGGCGAGTTAAGCCTCCCCCCTGCCCCAAGCTCGCCGGGGGAATCTTTTACCAAGGACAAACCGATGCGGTTATCGCGCTTCTTCATCGATCGGCCGATCTTCGCCGCCGTGATCGCGGTGCTGATCACCGTGGTCGGCGCGCTGGCCTATTTCAGCCTGCCGATCAGCCAATATCCGAACATCGTGCCGCCAACGGTCACCGTTACCGCGACGTACCCGGGGGCCTCGGCCGAAACCGTGGCCAACACCGTTGCCGCGCCGATCGAGCAGGAAATCAATGGCGTCGACAACATGCTTTACATGAGCAGCCAGTCGACCGGTGACGGCAAGGTGACGATCACCGTCACCTTCAAGATCGGCACCAACCTCGATACCGCGCAGGTGCTGGTGCAGAACCGCGTCGCTGTCGCCGTGCCGCGCTTGCCCGAGGACGTCCAGCGGCTCGGGGTGGTAACGCGCAAGGCCTCGTCAGACTTCCTGCTGATCGTGAACCTGCAATCGCCCGACGGCAGCCTCGATCGCAATTACCTGTCGAACTATGCGCTGACGCAAGTGCGCGACCGCCTCGCGCGCCTCGATGGCGTGGGCGACGTGCAATTGTTCGGCTCGCGCGACTATTCGATGCGGGTGTGGATCGACCCCGGTCGCGCCGCCACGCTCAACCTGACCGCCGGCGAGATCGTTGCCGCGCTGCGTGCGCAGAACGTCCAGGTTTCGACCGGCGCGCTCGGCCAGTCGCCCGATACCACGAACCAGTCGTTCCAGGTCGGCGTCGAGATGCAGGGGCGGTTGACCGACCCGCAGCAATTTGCCGATGTCGTCATTCGGACCGATGCCGATGGCCATCAGGTGCGCGTCGGCGACGTCGCCCGGGTCGAACTGGGCGCGGCGGATTATAGCATCAACACTTATCTCAGCGGCAAGCCGACCGTGGTTATCGCCACCTTGCAACGCCCAGGCTCGAACGCGCTGAGCGCCGCCAATGCCATCAATGCCGAGATGAAGACCATCGCCAAGACCTTCCCCAAGGGGATGGAATACAGCGTCATCTACAATCCCACCGAATTCATCAGCCAGTCGATCGACGCCGTCTACCATACCTTGCTCGAAGCGATGGTGCTGGTGGTGATCGTCATCCTGGTGTTCCTGCAGAACTGGCGCGCGGCGGTGATCCCGATCATCGCCATCCCGGTCTCGCTGATCGGCACTTTCACAATGCTGGCCGCAGTGGGTTATTCGCTGAACAATCTGTCGCTGTTCGGGCTGGTGCTGGCGATAGGCATCGTCGTCGATGATGCAATCGTCGTCGTCGAAAATGTCGAGCGCAATATCGAGGAGGGAATGACCCCACTCGAAGCCGCGCGCTTCTCGATGGACGAGGTTTCGGGCGCGCTGGTGGCGATCGCGCTGGTGCTCTGCGCGGTGTTCGTGCCGACGCTGTTCATCAGCGGCATTTCCGGCGCTTTCTATCAGCAATTTGCGGTGACGATTGCTACGGCAACGGTGATTTCACTGGTGCTGTCGCTGACGCTCTCGCCGGCGCTGGCGGCGATGCTGCTGCACCGCCCGCAGGAGGATGCGACTCCCGCCGATGCGCCGGTCTGGCGGCGCGGGCTGGCGCGGGCTGCGGATGGCTTCAATCGCGGTTTCGCGCGGTTGAGCGATGGCTATGCGCGGCTGACGCGGGTGCTGGTCCAGCGGCCCGGCACGATGCTGACGACTTATGCCGCGCTGATCCTCGCCACCATCGGTCTGTTCTGGGTAACGCCGGGTGGGTTCATCCCCCAGCAGGACCAGGGCTACTTCCTCTGCGCCGCCTTCCTGCCGCCGGGCGCTTCGCTAGAACGGACCGACGCGGTCACCCGCGAGATCGCGGCGCGTATCCTGCCGATCAAGGGTATTCGCGGTGCGGTGATGTTCGCCGGCTTCCACGGCCCGTCGCAGACCGCTGCGCCCAATGCCGCCGCGATCTACTTCCCCTTCAAGAGCTTCGACGAACGCAAGCCCGATGGCGCTACCTATGACAAGATCCTGGAGCAGACACACAAGGCCATGGCCGGCTACGACAAGGCCATGATCGTCATGCTGCCGCCGCCGACCATTGCCGGCATCGTGCCTGCGGGCGGCTACCGGCTGGAGATCGAGGACCGCAACGGCGGCAGCTATGCCGATCTCAACAAGGTGGCCGGCGGGTTGCTGGGCAAGGCCAATCAGACTCCGGGGCTGGCGCAGGTCTACTCGCTGTTCGATCTGGCCACGCCGCGCATCTTCGCCAATGTCGACCGGCGCAAGGCCGATCTGCTCGGTGTGCCCCCGGAACGCGTATTCGAGGCTCTGCAAGTCTACCTCGGTTCGGCCTTCGTCAACGACTTCAACCTGCTCGGCCGCACTTACCATGTGACCGCGCAGGCCGATGCACCGTACCGCCAGACCGTTGCCGATATCGCCAATCTCAAGACCCGCTCGGACTCCGGAGCGATGGTGCCGCTCGGTTCGGTCGCCACTTTCGAGAACAAGACCGGTCCCTATCGCGTGGTGCGCTACAATCTGAACCCGGCAATCGAGGTCGATGGCAACGTCGCCCCCGGCTATTCCACCGGTCAGGCACTGGCGACGATGCAGAAGCTGGCTAACGACAATCTGCCCGCCGGCTATCAGGCGGAATGGACAGGTATCGCCTATCAGCAGACCACCGCCGGCAATACCGCCGGGATTGTCTTCGGCATGGCGGTGTTCTTCGTCGGTCGGGTGCTCGCCGCGCCATATGAGAGCCTGACTCTGCCGCTCTCGATCATCCACATCGTGCCGATGTGCCTGCTCGCGGCGATGCTCGGGGTGAACATCCGAGGGATGGATAATAATATCCTCACCCAGATCGGCCTCGTCGTGCTGATCGCGCTGGCTGCCAAGAACGCGATTCTGGTGGTCGAGTTCGCCAAGCAGGCGGAGGAGGAACAAGGCATGTCTCCGGTCGATGCCGCGGTCCACGCCGCCCGGACCCGGCTGCGCCCGATCCTGATGACCAGCTTTGCTTTCATCCTGGGTACGGTGCCGCTGGTGGTGGCGACCGGGGCGGGGTCGGAACTGCGGCAAGCGCTGGGCACCGCGGTGTTCTTCGGGATGACCGGGGTGACCGGGTTCGGCCTGCTGTTCACCCCGACCTTCTACGTCGTATGCCGCGCGCTGGCGCAGCGCTTCGAGCGCCCGGCTCGCGCCGTGGAGCCCGGCTTGCTGCCGGCCGAATAGGATTGATGACCATGATCAGACCCAAGCCAGCCCGGCTCGTAGCGGCACTCTTGGGGTCAGCCGCGCTCTCGGCTTGTACGGTTGGCCCCAATTATACCCGGCCCGCCACCTCGCCAAGCGCCGCTGCGCCCTTTATCGGCGCTTCATCCGGGGCCACCGGCACCCCGGCGGTCAGTACCGCCGCGCCCGACGATCACTGGTGGCAGCTTTATCGCGACCCGGTGCTCGACGGCCTCGTCACCGATGCACTGGCGGCCAACACCGATATCCGCGTCGCCGTGGCCCATCTGGAACGAGCCCGTGCGCAACTGCGCGGCAGCCGCTCGGCGCTGCTGCCGCAGACCACCCTTTCGGCCTCCGCCGCTGAAGAACATCTGCCGATCTCGCAAACCTTCCCAGGCTATAGCCGCACCGACGGTACGGTCGATGAAGGGCTGAACGTCGCTTATGAGGTCGATTTGTTCGGCCACGTCCGGCGCAGTATCGAGGCCGCTCACGGCGATGTCGCTGCCGCCGCCGATGACGCCGACGCGGTGCGCGTCGCCGTGGTCGCCGATACGGTACAAGCCTATGTCGATGCCGCTGCTTCGGCGCAGCGCCTGGCGGTATCACAGCATACCGTGGATCTGCTCGACCGCTCGATCCATATCACGAACGCGCGCTTCAACGTCGGACGCTCGGACCGGCTGGATGTGATCCGCATCACCGCGCTGCACGACCAGCAGGCCGCGCTCATCCCGCAGCTACAGGCCGATCGCGACGTGGCGCTGCTGCGGCTGGCCACGCTGACTGGTCGCACCCCGCGCGATCTGCCCGAAGCGGCGCGCGCGCGAACCAGCGCACCCGATCTGGCGCAGCCGATCCCGGTAGGCGATGGGCGAACGCTTCTGGCCAGGCGTCCGGATGTTCGTGCCGCCGAACGCCGCCTCGCTGCCGACACCGCCCGCATCGGCATCGCCACCGCCGACCTCTATCCGCGCATCTCGCTGGGCGGCGCGGTCGGCACCACCAGCCTGGGCAGCAGCGATATCCTGGGCGGCGGTCCGTTCCGCTGGATGGTCGGGCCGATGATCAGCTGGGCCTTCCCCAACCAGCAGGCAATAAGAGCGCGGATCGCCGAAGCCCGTGCTGACAGCCACGCCGACCTCGCCACATTCGACGGCACCGTGTTGCGCGCGCTGCAAGAGACCGAGACCGCGCTATCTGCCTATCAAAACGCCGCGCTCCGCCAGCAGACGCTGACCAGCGCCCGCGACGAAGCGGCGCGGGCGGCACGGATCACCCTGGCCCGGCAACGTCAGGGCGAGATCGATTTCCTGGTCCTGCTCGACGCGCAACGCACCCTCGCCCAGACCGAAGCCGATCTGGCCGAATCGAGGCGAGCGACCGCCTTCGCCCAGGTCGATCTGTTCAAGGCGCTCGGCGGCGGCTGGCAGTAGGCCAAGATACGCGATGCTCTAATTCGGCGAAAATGGCGCGCGCAGGGTGAGACTGACATCGGGCGCGTCCTTGGTCACCCCGACTTCGACGCCAAAGTTGAGGGTCTGCTTCTCGGTCACTCGGTAAGACATTCCCATCAGCAAAGAACCCACCTGCAACCGATCCCCGCTGACCAAGCTGCCGCCGATCTCCGATTTCGCCGGGAAGAAATAGGTGTGCTCATAGCCGAGCGAGAACGAAAACCGGCGGTTGAGCGCAAAAGCAAAGCCGAGATTGCCGCTGATGCCGTTGCCGGGGTCGACGCGCCCGATCAACACGCCGCCCGCCGTGCGATTGATCGTTTTAGGGATCTGGTAGAGAAAACTGCCGCCACCAAAAATCACCACCGGGTCCGACGGCAGCAGAAAGGTCAGCCCCGGCTGCACCGCCCAGAAGCCCGACCCGGTCGCCAGGCCCTGCGCGACGCCGGATTGATCGAAGGCCACGTCGTATGGCGATGTACCGGTATCCGATTTGGCCCTGAGGCTGGCGATGAAGATCGGCCTTTCACCGACCGGATGGTTCAGCTGATAGCGTAAGCCGATTTCGATGTCGCCCAGCGCACCGGTATGCAGATTGCTCTGCTGGACGACCGAAGTCTGCCCTTGCTGGATCCCATCGATCACGTCCGAGCGATAGACAAAGGGCACTCGCACCTCGATCTCGGCATTGCGGGTCAGCCCATAGCGCGCCGTGGCAGCGGCGATCAAAGTATCGTGATCCGCGTTGCTGGCTTCGAGCTGGCCGACCTGGATGCCGGGAATCAATTCCACCCCGTCATAAACCAGGAGGTTGCTCGAACTATTCGTGAATTCGAGCGACGGCTCGAACACCACATGCCCGGCGCGGGTGAGCACCGCAGCCCCTTCTGGCACGGCGCTGGCCTGCTGCTCTACCTTCGGCAGTTCTGGGGAGCCGCCCACCGGGCTCTTTGGCAAGGTGCTGACCGAAGCCACGGCAGGAATTTGCGGTGCCGGAGCGGGATTGGGGTTGTCCGATGGACTCGGGGACGGGCTGGCAGGCGGATCGGCCTCTGCAGCGCGCCCCTGCAGGCGATCGATCTCTTGTTGCTGTTGCTGGATGATTTTTGCCTGATCGGCAATCTGATTGCCCTGCGCCGCCAGATCGCGCCTCAGTTCGGCGACCTGGGCTGACAGATCCGGCAGGTTCTGGGCATGGGCCGGCGGACAGAAACACACCGTCGCGGCACAAAGCCAAGTCAAGCGGCTGAATCTATGTCGTATCGCCCCAAGCCCCATTAGTTGCCGCCCTCAGTTCTGCCTATTTGCCAATGCGCTCATGGCGGCCAGGGTCGTGCCGATCCGCGAGGACAGCACTCCGTTCTGGAACAGGGCATAGCCCGAAATGTCGAGCGTCCCGGTGATGCTCTGGCTGAGCTTCACATTGCTGGCGGTATTGACGATGATATTCTGGATCGTGCCGGCGCCGCGTTGAATAAACGCGGTCTGCCCCTGATTGGCGAGCAGCACCGAAGCGGTGCCCAGGCTGAGCGTCACCCCGGTTCCGGCCAGCAAGCCCGTGCGGACCGCATCCGCGCTCGCCGGCGTCAAGGCGGCGGAATAGCTGGTGGTGACATTGCCACTGGCGTCGCTCCAACTCAGATTGGTTTGCATCGCCAGCTGATCACCCAGATAGGAGCTGATTTCGGCGCCGAACTGGATGTCGAGGCCAGCGACGGTAAAACCGCCGTGTTGCTGGGCCAGTTCAGCGTCGGTCAGGCGAGGTTCGACAAGCCGAGAAGACTCTCGCGCATGCGCCACAGGCGCCCATGCCGCGATCGCTGCCCATGTCACCGCACAAGCCATGGTCCGGCGCATGGCCGGGAACATCATGGGCTCACCGCGCCATTGGCGGCAGCCAGGATCACTGGGCTGATCTGGCTGAACGACGGCAGATAATTGGTGATCTGCGCCAAGGGTCTCCGCGAAACGCCCTGCGATAAGGGCACGCCAGACCACGGCACCAGCTCGTCGGCGATGTTGAAATGCGGGTCGCGATGCCCTGGATCATCGACGATCGTCAGGAATATACCGTTCCAATGCGCAGCAAGATCGGCAAAGGAATAGCGCATCAGGCCGAGCATCGGATCGCCGACAACCACTTCGCTGCTGGTGATACCCTTGACCACCACGAAATGCTTATAGCCCTTCAAATCAAGAATGATGATGCCGGGCCGGTCTATCTTCTCGAGTTCGTCTATAGTCAGGCGGAAGCCTTCGGTGGTGAAGCCGAGCCGATCCAGATATCGCTTGATATCCAGCATCGAGAACCCGAATTTGCGGATGACCGGTTGATCGCCCGCCTGCCACATCGCCGCGAAAACAGGCCTTTCGGTGGTCGCGTGATCGAAATTGAAACTGAGCAGGGTCGCAACGGCGGCAGACCCGCAGCTGAAATCATATTGCTGGCGGACGACCGAACGAAACGGGATTTCCGACCAACTCATCACCGAGAGGTCGTAAGTGCCATCCGCTCCCGTCTCGACTTTGGATTTGGCCATCACCGGAGTGGAAAGCGCCTGCCACGCCAGCAAGACCCCGAGGCTGCCAACCGCCCAATTTCTCAGCGGGGCGACCGATCGGATCATGGGGCAACATTGATCGTCAGGTTCATCGCGCTTTGCAGACTGACTTGCGCGCCAGTATTGATCGCGAAATTGCCGATGCCATTATAATTGGAAAAGGCACTATTCGATATATTGACGGACCCCGCCGTATAACTGCCATTCAATATATTGCCGAGAGTGTTGGAATTCAGCGTCTGGTTGCCGGCGACAATGGTCTGACCACCGCGATTATTGCCAAGCTCCGCATCGGACAGCGCCAGTTTCGGGGGGGTGTGGGCGTGTTGATCGGCGCTGCGAGCAGGCGTCGTGTTCGTGGCGCGATTACCCAATTGCGCTGGGCTGCCGACATCATCTGCCGCCAAGGCCACCGATGGAGCCGCAGCGGCCAGGCCTGCCAGCATCAGAAGAGAGACGGCATAATTCATCGAACGCACTCCGATCATGCGGCGAAAGGACATGATTACTTTCAGAATTCCGATGCTTCGCCGGCATGATAAGGATCGCCGTTATTTCTCACTCAGCCCGCCATTGGCCGCGATATTATTGGCCGCCAGTGCATTGGCGGCCGGACCGGTGTTCCAGCCGTTCGCCAGAATGCCCGAATAATTCGAGAAGGCCGTGTTCCCGACGTAGTTCGAACCCGTCGGTAGGGGGGAATTTGTCGGGTTGGCGCCGGCGTTTATGGTAACGGAATTGTTAGTCGACGTAGCCATCAGTTCCTGCGTCGAGACGGTTTTCGTAGAAACACTGTTATCGACTATATTATAATTATTAGCCTCTTGTATGCCATTACTCGTTGCCGTGGCATCGGAGGTGCTATTGCTGGTACCGCTGGCGATACCGAAACTTCCCGCATTACCGACCCCGGTCGATGAGTCGTTGCTGGAAGTATTTGTCCCGGTAGTGGTCGATGTTGTCGGATCGGCTACAGCAGCCGAGGGTGCTGCAATAGCTATGAGCAGAGCGAACGACAGCGGCATGGGACGATAAATCATCACAATACTCCTATCCGGCAGTTTCATTATCGAATGAAATCATCGTTCTTTCATGACACGAATTATAGCGCGAATCGCGAACATCAATGCCTGAAACTCGAACAGAGTATTTGCAGCAAAAGTATGAGTCCAGCGATTTGTGCACTGCATCATGTCTGATTATAATGCCGATTATCATTTTTTCTTTTTTAATTAGAGAGTTAAATCCCCGTTAACGCTGGGATGCGGCACGCATGACACGTCGCAGCATTTATTCCCGCATCACCAGCGCCATTAGAACATCGCGGCGGAAAAGGGGCGTCGATTGTGAAATTAAGCAATGCAACACAAAGACTTAGAGCGGGATCAGAGTATCACGCAGCCTGCTCTAGATAGTCGTGTGCCGCGCCAGAATATCATCCAGCAAGTCGATCAAACCAGGAGACCAGACCGTGCCGACCTCTTTCGCTGCTTCGACGGCTTCCTCCAGCTCGTTCGCCGAAGTCCGGTCGGCGGCCAAAGTGCAATAGGCCAGATAAATTGGGCCTATTACGGCATCGGCGCTCAGCCGCTGATCGAGCCTGGGGTGACGGCGGCTCGCGCGGCGCGCCGCCAGCAAGATCGCGCCAAGTCCGATCAGGCCGACTGCGACGGCGGCGCCACGGGTGATGGGCTGCGTGGTCGTAGCAATCCACCAGATCGCGCCGACGACGATGGCCACGCCGCCGCATAAAACCATAGTTTTCGCCCAACGCAAGGCGAAGAATTGGGCCCGGCGACTACCGGCCTGGCTCGGCCGACTCTCGCCGCGAACCAGCAATTCGGCTGCAATTACCATATCGAGCAGCAACCGATCGAGCGCGGCGACGCGGAACGGCAATTTGCGATAATCGGCAACGATTTCCAGTACATCATCGAGCCGAATCGGCGAGGGCAGCCAGTGATCCTGGCCCAGGGCGGAAAAGTCGATATGGCGCCAATAGGCATAGGGAGCCGCCGGCTTTTCAGCCCGCTCCAGGGCCGACGACTGCCAAAGCGGCATATTCGTGACCACCATCAATTGCTCGATGATATCAAGACCCAGCAGGATCGCCTTGTCCCGGCGATCCGCAGGCGTGGCGGCGGCAGCTTCGATCAGGCCGTCGATCAGCGCCGAATAATGCTCATCCTGCCTGAGGTGCTGAATTTCCTGTTCGGTATCAAACGCAAGCGGATGCTTGGCATAACTGCCTTGCTGCTCTTTGCGGGCCCACTCCATCGCTTGTTCTCGTCATCAAACACGGGGCGGCCGCCTGCCTCTTCTCAACACTGCCTCTTCCCGACGCTGCCTCTGCCAGTATTGCCATCATCCATACGGCATTTTGCCTGGCCGCCCTAGCCTGGAATTGGCTCGCGACTCAATCCGGCGTTTTACCTGAGCGCTTATGCGGATTGGCGTTGGCAGCTGATGGTTTCTTGTATCCACGCGCCAGCATCATGTCCGGCGTGGCTTTTGGGTGCGAAGAAAAATAAACTCAATCAATTACGTATGCTTTTTGCCGGAAAATTTCCGGGATAAGTAATTTTATACCATGCTGCGGCGCACAATTTGGTGTATAACCCGTTAACGATTGTGGGCTTCAGGGGCATTATATGACTTCGAGCAGCAATAATGACGACATTCGGCAAAATCTGTCATCCCATGACCAAAAATTGAGTATATTCAATTTTATAGACCGGGATATAATTGACGAATCCACCAGACCAGTTGGTTCAATTTATGTCGATCCCGAAATATTCCTCGCGAGTGTCGAAAGTCGATTGTCTACCGACCCACGACGCGGGACTTTGGCTTATATCGAGATCATCGATCATACGCATAGAGCCCCTGCCAAGGAAGTCAGTCTCGATCACTATGTCCTGAATAGCCCTAATGACCTGAATATACCTGATATAACTAACTGTATTACTGAAGTACTTGGCGAAGAAGGTATTTTTTGCTGGTACGGCGATCGCTTCATCGTTCTGATCAATCGACCTGCTACGCTCATCGTGCGGCAACTGCTCAGCCGGGTCAGTCACGCTATTGCTGCGCAGCATCGACCGGCCAATCCGACCACGCCGCGCTTTACGCCGGCCGTGGGATATGCGGATTTTCGGGCAGCATCTTCGCTTCGCGAATTGTGGATCATGGCGGAAAGCGCGCTCGATCGTGCCAAATCGAGCCTCGAGATCGAACCGTTCCGCTACGTCGAGGCCGAAAAGAAGCCCAAATTGCGTGTGAGTCTGCCGGATAATATCAAAATCTGGCGGCGGTCGCCGGCATGGTTAGTGCTGACCTTCCAGCTGGCAGTTTCGCTGGCCTTGGGATTAGGCGCGCCGCTGGTTTTATATGCGATATGCGATGCGCTGGGCTTCGATATTTCGGGTACGGTCTACATCGGCGTGGTTATCGCCCTGGTGGCGACGGCGGCCATGATCTGGGTCGAAGGTTTCCTGGCGCTGAAACGGACCACGCCCCCGGAGGAGCCAGGCGCGCCCTGGCCCGTGGCGACCGTCATCATACCCGCCTATCTGCCGAACGAGGCCGATACCATCATGGAGACGCTCCGCGCCTTCCTCAATCTCGATTATCCCAACACCGTACAGGTGATCGTCGCTTATAATTGCCCCGCGCCTTACATGCCGGTCGAAGATGAAATGGCCGCGCTGGCGACGATCGAAGTCGAGCGCGGGAAGTTCATCATCGAACCGGTGCGCGTCCCCGGCAGCACGTCGAAAGCGCAGAATGTCAACGCCGTGGTGGGACGCGTGCGCGGGCGGTTCGTCGGCATTTACGATGCCGATCATCATCCGCGCCCGGATAGCCTGCAGCGCGCATGGCGCTGGCTGTCCAATGGCTGGGACATTGTCCAGGGGCGTTGTTCGGTCCGCAACGGCGGAGACACCTGGGTGTCGCGCATGGTCGCCGTGGAATTCGAGCAGATCTACGCCGTCAGCCATCCCGGCCGCGCGCGCTTTCACGGCTTCGGTATCTTCGGCGGCAGCAATGGCTTCTGGCGCACCTCGGTGCTGCACGAGACCCGGATGCGGCGCTCGATGCTGACCGAGGACATCGACAGCAGCATTCGCGCGCTCACCGCCGGCTATCGGATCACCGGCGACCGCGATCTCATCTCCGAGGAACTGGCGCCGACCTCGCTCAAGCAATTGCTCAATCAGCGGCTGCGCTGGGCGCAAGGATGGTTTCAAGTATCGTTTCGCCGGATCTGGCCCGCGCTCACCTCACGCAATGTCACGCTTCGTCAAAAGATCGGCCTTTGCCATCTGCTGATCTGGCGGGAACTGTTCCCTTGGTACTCTATCCAGGTGTTACCGATCATGTTCTATTGGGTATGCGTTTACGGCTGGGGTTATATCCATTGGGCCGTACCGATTTTCGTGGCCACCACGCTGTTCACTCTTTCCACCGGGCCGGGGCAGGTTCTCCTGGCCTATGTGCTTGCTCAAGACTCGCTGAAGAAGAAACCCGGCTGGTTTCTGGAGTATTTGTTCGTCTCTTCGTTTTTCTACTCGTTCTTCAAAGACTCGCTGTCGCGCATCGCTCATATCAAAGAAGCGATGCACGAACGCGCCTGGAAGGTCACGCCGCGTACCGCACCCACTGCGGGTGGGAACGGAGCCGGGTCGAACGCTTTGGCTGGAAAAGCTACGGCTCAGGCAGCCGCGATGCGGATAGCGACGGGCCTGCTCGCCCTGTTCCTGATCGCGCCGGGCACCGGCTGGGCACAGCCGGTAAACCGGCCCGTCCAGCGCCGTACTGCCGGGCAATTCATCGCGATGCTGCTGGGCGGCGAAGCCAAGACGATCCACGCCGCTCGCCTGGCCGCTCAGCATGGGCAACCCGCCGTGGCCGCGCAATTGTTCGACCAGGCGATTGTCGACGTTCCCCGTCGCCGGGCTGAACTGTTACCCGAATATGCCGAGAACCTCTTTCTGGCCGGGGATTACGGCAGCGCCGTGCCGATCTATCAGGAAATGCTCGCCGGCTCGCTGGACAGAGATAAGCGCAAAAACCTGAGCTTGCGGCTGGCGGTCGCTTTGACCAATAGCCACCAATATCAAGCCGCCCTTTCACTCTATGACGGCCTGATCGCGCGCGACCCCGCAGATGCCGAGATCGCGCTGCTGCGCGCCAGGATGCTTTCACGGCTGGGCGAAACGACCGCTGCCGTCCTGGCGCTGGACAAGGTACCGGCGGATAAATGGTCCACCGGCCCGCTCGCATCGACTGCTGGCGAAGTGCTGATCAATTCCGCAGCGCAAATGGCAAAGGCGGGTGATAAAGGTGCGGCGCGGCAATTGTACGACCGCGCATTCCGCCACGATCCGCAATTGCGCGGGGCCAATCAGCATGATTATCAATTGCTCGCCGTCGTTCCGCCCACGCGGATGCCGGGCGCCAATCGCAAGCCGGCTTACCGCATCGCCTTGCTCCGCCAGCAATTGTCGCGGACCGCGCCCGGCTCGCAGACATTCCTGAAACTGCAAAGCCAGCTCGCCCAGACGCTGACGAGTGCCAATATGCCCGCCAAAGCACTGGCGGCCTGGAGCGTCTATGCGCGATACATGCCTAAAGACGGCACTGCGCAGGTCGCTCGCGCCAGATTGCTCGCCGCAATGGGTAACCACGATCAGGCGGTAGCCCTGTTCAGGTCAGCCTCTGGCCAGGCCCACCGCGATCCTGGGGCTCGCGAAGGGCTGCTGAGCGAGACCGTCGCGCTGGCGCGGGCCGCCGCTCGGGAAAACCGCAATGCCGATTCCCAGGCGCTGTTCGCTTCGGCGATCGCGCTGGACGGCGGCCATGACCGCGAATTGCAGCGCGAATATGCCGATCAGTTGAGCTTTGCCGGGAAGTCGGGCGACGCCATCCCCGCCTATCTCGAAGCCTTGGCCGATACCACCATGTCGCCGTTGAACCATCAACGCGCCTTGCTGGGTCTTGCCGATGCCTACAGCTGGTCGGATCGGCTGAACGATGCACTGCCGATCTACACTGACCTCGCCAATGCCACACCCAGCGACGCCGGGCTGCATTGGGCCCGGCTGGTCTGCGCGGCCCGCATTGCCGCGCGATCGGATCGCAATGCCGAAGCGGTGAAGCTGTTCGCCGAGGCGATCGCCCTCGCCCCCGATCACAAGGGGGCAATCCTTGCCGAATACGCCGATCAGCTCAGCTTCGTCGGCCGCAGCCCCGAGGCTATTCCGCTGTACGAGGCGGCACTGGCCCAGCCGGACCTGTCGGCAAAGACAACGCTGACGATCCGCACCGCGCTGGCGCAAGCCTATGCCTGGGCCGGCCAATATGGCCTGGCACAGACCACTTACGCGGATCTGGTGAAGGCCAATCCGCAGCAGATCGATCTCGAATGGAAACTGCTGGTGACCGCAGCACGCGACGCGGCTGTCCATGACCGGAACAAGCAATCCGAACTGCTCTTTGCCAATGCGATCAAGCTCAGCCCCGATCACAGCAAAGGCATTCTGCGCGAATATGCCGATCAGCTCAGCTTCAATGGCAAGTCGAGCGCCGCGATCCGCTTCTATCAGGCCGCGCACGACCAGCCGGGGCTGACCGACCTCGATCGGCTGGCGATCGACCGCGCCAAGGCTCAGGCACTCGACTGGTCCGGCCATTATGCGGCTGCGGTGGTGGTCTATGAAGGCTTGATCCGGACCGACCCTGCCGATCCCTCGCTACGGCGCCAGCGCTTGATCGAACAAGCGCGGGAGGCCGCCCGGACCGACCGGAACAAGCAAGCCGCCACGCTGTTTGCCGATGCCATCAAGCTGCAGCCGGAGCATCGGCTGGATATCCTGAATGAATACGCCGACCAGCTGAGTTTTTCGCAGCAGAGCACGCAAGCCATCCCGCTGTATCGCGAATTGCTGCGCACAAATGCACCGCAGACCGTGCGCATCAAATATGAATTGGCCATCGCGCAATCGCTGGCCTGGGATCATCAACTCAAGGCAGCGCTGGTTGCTTACCAACAAGTGGCGGTTTCGCAGCCTGGTGATCTGCGGGGAGCCATAGGCGTAGCGCAAACGCTGTCGTGGATGGGGCATCAAACCGACGCCAAAGCGGAATACGCAAAGATTTTGCAGATCGATCCGAATAATGGCGAGGCGCTGCGCGGCATGGCGCAGGCCGAGGATTGGGATGGCCGGCATTTCGCCGCCCAGGCCCTGCTCCGGCATCGCTTGGAGCAGCATCCCGATGATCTGACCGCCCGCCGGTTGCTGGCGCAGTCACTGGTCTGGTCGGGTCGACCCGATGTCGCGATGGCGCAAGTGCAAGTGGCATTGCGCGATGTTTCCGCGATCCGCCTGGCCCAGGCGCCGCATCTTCCCGTCGAAGATGTTTTGACCGATGCCGGTAAACCGAACGACCTGCTGAAGTAATTCGACTCATTTATGATAACTGTATTTCGGCATGATCGCAAAAATTGAGACAACCGCCTCGCCATTTAAAATAATCGAGGCGGTTGTCGGGGAGGGGATTTTACAGGGGGTAAATTGATGAATGGAAAAGCCGCGGCTTGCGTCCGCTTGCTGTCGTCGAGGTCAAGGGCCCCATCGGGCCGACACTATCTCCTCTATCCAATCCCGCGTTTCGGAAAAGCGGTTCGAATATTCGGCTCGATCGCGGCGATATCGATTAATCCCCATGTTGCCGCAGCCCAAACCGTTACCGAGCCAGCGGCTCTGGCTCAGCCACCCGCCCAAGCGGTTGTCGGCGGCCACAGCAATGCGTTGCAGGCTGGCGCCCAACCAATGCCCGCCCTGCCCTATAGCGATGAGCCGAGCCCCGATGAACTCGCCAAACTGCTGAATCTGAGCGACCGCCAACCCGACCCGCTCCCCGATAATATCGATATGACGCACGGCGAAGGCGGCATATTCTCGGATTTGAATAATTTGAGCGACCAGATCTCCGATCTGCGACGGCCGACGGCCAATGCGGTGGTCCGATATTCCACCCAGTCCGATCATCTGGATATTCGCCAGGAGGACGCGTCGCAGGATCTGTTCTTCAATCACGGGGTCGATCGATTTGGCCTGGGTGTTCAAGCGATCAATTACAATCCAGCCGTCGGGCCCTCCATCAACCAATACGCCGGTGGGCTGACCGGTCACAGCAAGCTCAACAATTTTCTGGAAATAACCGGCGAGGCCTGGATCAACAGCATCAATTGGTCGAATCTGGGATATTATCGGGCGACATACGACGCCTATCTCACGATCAGGCCATCCGACTCATTGCGGATCGATCTCGACAGTAATCGCCGGCTTTTCGATAATATAACCTCGCTGCAAATGCGTATCACCGCGCAATCATGGGGCGGATCGGTTGATTTCACCCCCAACGGCGGTATTCGCCTCACCGCGCGGGCAGCCGGTAGTTCGTTCAGCGACGGAAACTGGCGGCGAACCGAAGAACTGGAAGGCGTGTGGCGAGTCGATAGCAGCCCGCTCATCGAAATAGGCTTCCGTGGAACCAATTTTCATTTCGACAAGCTACTGAATAACGGCTATTTTAATCCGCGTAATTACACGTCGGGTGAAGGGGTGCTACACGTCAGCGCGCCTCTCACCAAGCTACTCTCTGCCGATTTTACCGGGTCGGTCGGCGTAGAAGATGCCAACCCCGGTGGCGACAAGCCGTTGGAGAAAGCGGCGCTCAGGCTGTCCTACAAGCTTTCTCGGCACTGGTCCCTGGATACCGAAGCCTCCTATTTCTCATCGCGATCGTCGAATAGTTCAGGATTTGCGCGGACAAGCGTATTCTTGGGATTACATTACAGGTTTTAATTGAGCGCCGGCAACGGATCGATCGCTACCGCATATGTCCTTTTGTCATTGGTGTAATATGCGGACTTGTCGGACAGGGCCCCGGACAGGTTGAAATTATTCGACCATTTCGCGGCGATTTCGTCGGATGATTCCTGTTCTATATCGGTTGCGGCGCTGCGGGCGTAATTGATGATACCCCACTCTCCCATGTCGACGGTCTTGTACGTCCAAGACGACCAGCCAACGCCGGCCTGGTCCATTGTGCGGGTTGCCGTGGCAAAATCGGCAGCCAGGAATTCACCGATATAGACTGGAACCGTACTGCCCGCGCTTTCCTGAAGCCGTTTGGCCATCTGGTCATTGGTGAGCGGATCGGTGCCGTAAAAATGATCCGAATAGATACCATTGGGGAAATTACCCGCTTGGCGCAGCTTGAGGAATTGAGCGAAGGTGAAGCCTTCGACGACTTGCGCCCGATGCGGATCGGCGCCGGCCACAGCCCGTGACAGCACTTGCTGGACACCCCAATTGCCGGGAAATTCATTGATCAGATCGAAGGCGGCAATCGCACCATTGCCGCGATAATGCGTGGCGATCACCGTCCATAAGTCCGCCATCGCCTGGCGGATATTCGCGCCTTCGGGCCGTCCGATCCTGGCCTGATCGGTGCGTTGCTGCGGCCAGACATGCAGATCGAAGATCGTATAGATGCCCCGCGCCGCCGCTTCGCGAACGATCCAGTCCATCCGGGTAAAATCGATTTCGCCCTGGCTATCGCGAATCCAGCTGCCATCGGCGTGCTGCAAGGTGCGATAGCTGATCGGCACCCGAACGACGTTGAACCCGCTATCGCGTATCCGATCGAGATCCTCAGTCGTGATCCAGTGGCTTTGCCATATATCCATCAGCGCCGCGCCCTGGTCCGCGCCGAAGCGCGCTTCGAGACTTTCCAGCGCCGAGCGCCCCGCTACCCCGCCGCTACCGCTTTGCGCCACCGTGTCGGCGCTATCCGCCAGACCGCACATCCACCCCTCGGTCACCAGCCAACCGCCGAGATTGACCCCGTGAAACAACACACGCCGGCCATCGCGCGTCACCAAATTAGCTCCAGACACCGAAATATAGGCGTGTTTATACCGATTGCGCATGGTTGCCGCGCTCGTCGCCGGCAGCGGCTTCGCCTCGATCGGCGGTGCGGAAACGGCCAGTAACAGCAGGGCGAGCGACAGGCTGGAAACCAGTTTCATATCACCTCGCCGCGCAATCGATCCTCCGCGAGAATCGAGCCCTTATTTACCCTAATTTCGTGAGAAAACCAACGCATCTCCAAGTTTTGGTACAGAATAAAATTTGCTCGCATGGTCCATTTATGCAAACTCTGCGTATGGCTGTCTGTAGAAAATGGAAGAGCCCATGAAGAGCTTTGCGCTCAGCTATATTTCGACCGCCATCGTCATGCTCGGATTGGACTCGGTCTGGTTATCCCTGACCGGCACCCCGCTCTATCGGGCGCGATTAGGCGAGTTGATGCTGCCCCAGTTCGTGGTGGCGCCCGCCTTGTGCTTTTACGCGCTCTATGTCTTTGGTTTAGTGGTACTCATTGTACTGCCGGCATTGGCGCTCGGACGCTGGCAAGACGCCACCTGGCGCGGCGGACTGCTCGGCTGCGTGGCCTATGCGACTTACGACCTCACCAATGAGGCGACGCTGCGGGGCTGGTCGCCGGTCATCACTCTGGCCGATATCGCCTGGGGCACGACCCTGAGCGCGATTGCCGCGACTGCCGCTTATGCAATCGTCAGAACCGTTCAGCCCCGCCCGCAGCAATAAGTTGCGCCTGCAACCTGGCATTTTCGGTTTCGAGTTCAGCAACGCGCTCCTGCAGCGGTTGCATGAATTCGGCCATTTCAGCACCGGTGAAGCGCGGCGTGATATGCTGCGGGCAATTCCGGTCGAAGGCTTCGAGCCTCAGCTTCATGATCCGCTCGACTTTGGCCCGGTAGCGCGGATCGATCACAAGCTCGGTCAACGCCGGATCGGCGTCGAGGGAAACCAGCTCGACATGGGCATAGATCTTCAATCGGGCGCGATGGGCATAGTCCACCATGATCAGGCACACGCGATCGTCTGCCGCCAGATTGCCGATACTGAGATACTGGCGATTGCCGCGAAAATCGGGGAAGGCGAGTGTTCGGTCATCGATGAGCTTGACGAAGCCGGGCGCGCCGCCACGATCCTGGACATAGGGCCAGCCGGTTTCGGAAACTGTCGCCATGTAAAAGCTATCGCGCGCGGCAATGAACGCCGCCTCCCGCTCGGTAAACCGGTCGAAGGCGCGATCGATGTCGCCTTCCCAGAGATGGTCGGTGCCCATCGCTACTTGCGCAGCGTGAACGCTAGGCGTCACGGCAATATCCAGAAATCCGTAAGTCATGGCGGATGGCCCTTTGCCAACGAATTTGGCGGCAACATGCCGGCAAACTCACCCAGATATTAGGGCAACCGCACCGGTCGGGTAGTTAGACCTTTAGCAAGATAGTCTTCCGTTTGGCGGAATAATCAATGCACCGTTCGCGCAATAGCAATGCCAATTGCAACAATGCGATCGATTGCCTAGGATTCGAGGTTCGCACTCCAGTCCGGTGAAACGATGGACCGCATCGACGCAATGAAAGTCTTTATGGCCGCGCTCGACGAGGGCAGTCTCGCAGGCGCCGGGCGTAAGCTGGGCAAATCGCCCGCAGCGGTCAGCCGGGCCATCGCTTTCCTCGAAGATCATGTCGGCGTCGAGCTGCTGCATCGCGCGACGCGCTCGCTGAAGCTGAGCGAAGCGGGCGAGCGCTATGCCTCGGCTTGTCGGCGCGTGCTCACCGACCTGGAGGAAGCCGACATTATCGCCGCGGGTGAGCGCTCGGCGCCGCGCGGGGTGTTGACGATCACCGCTTCGGTGACCTCGGGCGAGATCGTGCTGCGCCCGATCGTCGATGCCTTCATGGCGGAATATCCCACGGTCAGCGTGCGCCTCCATTTCCTCAGCCGCCCGGTCAATCTGATCGACGAGGGCATCGATCTGGCCCTGCGCATCGCCCATCTGCCCGATTCCAGCCTGGTCGCCATCCGCGTAGGCGAGGTACGGCGGGTGGTCGCGGCCGCGCCCCGCTATCTCGATGCCCATCCGCTGATCCGCGAGGCCGCCGATCTCGCCCGCCACCAGATCGTCGCCCTGACCAGCTTCGGCAGTGATAGCTGGAGCTTCCCGCCCACGCCGGGGCAATCCGCCGCCCGCGTGGTCCACTTCACCCCCCGGCTGACCGTCAACAGCGTTCGCGCAGCGGTGGACAGTGCAGTCGGCGGACAAGGCGTCACGAGGATGTTTTCTTACCATATCGCCGAGGAATTGCGCGATGGCTCGCTGCGGATCGTGCTGGCTGCTGACGAACCGGCGCCGGTCCCCGTGCATCTCGTTGCGCCGCATGGCCGCCTGCAAGTGCCCAAGGTCAGGGCCTTTGCCGATTTCGCAGTGCCTCGGCTCAAGGCGCATTATATTCGGTTGGGCATCGCGGATGGTGCTCAGGGCAACATCATTCAACCATAAATCGGAAGAGTGTCTCTCGATTATCAGCTATTCCTGCGTTTTTTGATCAAGACTAGATGATGGGCCGTCCGGGAAGACCTGGACATTCAACACCCACCATCAAGGTCCGTCATGAGCAACGCAAGGAAAGTCGCCGTCATTACCGGTGCATCGCAAGGCATCGGCGATGCCCTGGTCAAGGCCTATCTGGATCGCAATTATCGCGCGGTCGCCAGATCGCCGATATCACCGACGCGGTGCTTTATCGGGAAGGCGCGAACTTCGTGACCGGCGAGACGATCCACGTCGATGGCGGCCAGCACGCCGGGCATTAAGCCGTATCACCGTCATCATCCAAATCGGGAGAAATATAAGCGTCGATCGTGACGCATTTGACCTCCCCGTCCGTCCTGAGCTTGTCGAAGGACTGCTTTTCTTTTCAGTTGTCTGCAGGGAAGAAGGACAATGCTTCGACAAGCTCAGCAGGGACGGGGGTATCGGTCTGATATTTGATACGGAGAAAAATGATGAATGAATCATTGACTGCTCCTCTGACTTCAGGGGTTCATCATGTCGGTCTGGCGGTGCCTGACCTCGACGCAGCCGAGCAATTCTTCGTCTCAGCGCTTGGCTGGAAGGTGGTAAACCGGCGCCCCGATTACCCCGCGGTGTTCGTCTCGGACGGCGCGATCACCTTGACCCTATGGCGGCTCGCCGATCCCGAACATGCCGTCGCCTTCGACCGCCGCGCCAATGTCGGCCTGCACCATCTGGCGTTGGCCGTGGCCGATGAAGCCGCTCTCGCCTTAGTCTACACGCGGCTGCTCGATTATCCGGGCGTGGTGATGGAATTCGCGCCCGAGCCCAATCGCCCCGGCTCCACCACTCGCCACTTCATCTGCGCCATACCGGGAGGCAT
Organism: Sphingomonas palustris; assembly: GCA_026225215.1. Taxonomy (GTDB): domain Bacteria; phylum Pseudomonadota; class Alphaproteobacteria; order Sphingomonadales; family Sphingomonadaceae; genus Novosphingobium; species Novosphingobium palustris. The sequence continues at coordinate 36,125 of JAMFSI010000110.1, forward strand.
CCGTGTCGAATTTGCCACGCGGTGAGCCCGGCGATGGCTCATTCGGACTTTGGCGCCTGGTGCTGCCGGGGCTCTGCGCGAGCCTTGTCGGCATCGGCCTTGCGCGCTTTGCCTATACGCCGCTACTCCCGGCGATCATCGCGCATGGCTGGTTCGGCGCGGGGCAAGCGGCTTATCTTGGCGCGGCAAACCTGGCCGGCTATCTGATCGGTGTCGTCGGCAGCGCGGCAGCGCTGCGCCGCATCCCGGCGGCCTGGCTGCTGCGCGGGGCGATGGTCGCGGTTGTGCTGTCCCTCCTGGCCTGCGCGTGGCCGGTGGGTTTTTCGTGGTTTTTTGCCTGGCGTCTGGTCTCGGGCATTTCCGGCGGCATCGTCATGGTGCTCGCAGCGCCGACGATCCTGCCGCATGTTCCCGCCGATCGGCATGGTATCGTCAGCGGCGCAATATTCCTGGGCGTCAGCCTGGGCATTGCGCTGTCGGGCACGCTCATCCCGCTGATGTTGCGGCTTGGCGTGGCGCAGACCTGGCTGGGTCTCGGCCTGCTTGCCGCCATAGTGACGATCGCCGGCTGGAACGGCTGGGTCGCACCCTCCACTCCTGCTCAAGCGCCCATCGCGACGAGCGATACGCCGCTGCCGACCCGGCAGTTGCAGGTGCTATATCTGACCTATGGCCTGAACGCCTTCGCGCTCGTGCCGCATATGCTGTTCCTGGTCAGCTATGTCGCACGGGGATTGGGGCAAGGGCTGGCGAGCGGTTCGCATTACTGGGTGATTTTCGGGCTGGGCAGCATGGCCGGGCCGTTGCTGGCCGGGAAGCTGGCGGACAAGCGAGGTCACCGCGCGACGCTGATCGTCACGCTCGCCACCGAGGCTTTGGCCATCGGCTTGCCCGCTTTCGCATCGGCGCCCGCCGCGCTGCTGGTGTCCAGCTTCATTGCCGGCGCCGCCACCGTCGGCATCGTCCCGGTCGTCCTCGGCCGCGCGCGCGAGATCCTGCGCGCGCATCCCGCCGCACAGACGGCGGCATGGCGCAGCGCCACCACCAGTTTCGCGCTGTTCCAGGCCGCCGGCGCTTACAGCTTTTCGTTTATCCTGAACTGGACGGGTGGCGACTATCGCGCGATTTTCGCCCTCGGAGCGCTGGCCATGACCTTGGCGTTGATACTGACTCTGGCGGTGCGAGAGACTGCCACCGCCCGCCCGTAACGGGCGACATTACCGGCAAATTACTTTCACCGCCTTGCGGGCAATGTCTCGCAATTCGTCACACGGCGTGCCGGGCCTGCCGCTGAACTCGCCCGAGATCGGCCGGATATCGCGGCCACCGAGGCGCAGTTGCACGCGGCCGGAGCGGCGATCGGCGGCGGCGCCGCCGATCTCTATCCGAATCTGGAGCTTTCGGCGTCGCTCACTCAGGCGGCACCCTCCAGGCAAGCCGCCGAGCTGCGGTGGATGGCTGCGGGTCGCTGGCGCGCTATCAGCAAACCGTCGTTGTTCCGCTCGGACAAGTCGCCATCCTGCAGGCGATCAACCCTGATGGCGAGGAATATGCGGCGCAGCAGCGGGCGGGCGATGACCCGCACCCGTGCGATGCGGAGGGCGCGACGCTGTATGGTTCCGGGGTGACACTGGTGGAAACCTGGCAGGCGATGGAGCGGCTGGTGGACACGAGCCAGTGCCGCTCGATCGGACTGTCGGACATCGGCCTCGATAGACTGCGTGAGATTGTCGCGGTGGCCCGGATCAAGCCGGGATTTATTCCGCGTCCGGGGTAAGCAGCCGGTCGATGAGTGCCATCGCGGCTTGCGGATTATGCGCCTTGTGGCCGCTGATGACGTAGAGATAAACGTCACGCGGCCCGGTCGGCGTCACCGGCGCCACATAGTCCAGCCCGACCGGCTGTCTGCCCGTAGCCCAGGCCCGCGCCCGCTCTACCCAGGTATCCAGCGCAGCGCTGCTGTATCCCAGCGGCTCATCCGCCACGGTGCCCATGATCCGGGCATAGACGAAAGGCGCGGTCGCATCGGCAATCTGGGGATGGTCGCTATCCCCCGAGATCACCGCCGCCACGCCATAAACGCGCAGCATTTCAACGAATTCAGGGGTATGAAATGTCTCGTGACGCACCTCGACGACATGGCGCAGCGCCCGCCCTGCGTGTGAGGCCGGGAGAAGCTTCAGGAAAGCTTCGAAATCGGCGGGATCGAAAGCCTTGGTCGGCAGGAATTGCCAGTTGATCGGTCCGAGCTTGTCTTTCAGTTCGAGCAATCCGCCGGTGAGGAAACGCTCGATCGACGCACCCGCTTCCGCCAGAACCCGACGATTGGTGGCAAATCGCGGGGCCTTGAGCGCAAAGACGAAATCCTCGGGCGTCTCGTCATGCCATTTCGCGAAGGTTTCGGGCTTTTGCGATCCGTAATAGGTGCCGTTGACCTCGATCGAGGTCAGCTTGCGGCTGGCGAATTCGAGTTCGCGTTTCTGCGCCAGGCCGGGGGGATAGAAGCCGCCGCGCCACGGCTCGTAAGTCCAACCACCGACCCCGACGCGGATGGTGCTCTTATCCCGGACGCTCATCAGGACGGCTCGTTCTCGATCGCATGCATATCGCTATCCGAAAAACCGAAATGATGGCCTACCTCATGGACGATGACATGGGTGACCATCTCTTCCAGTGAAACATGGCGCTTGTCCCAGGCATGCAGCAGAGGAAGCCGGAATAGGGAAATGATGGCGGGCACATCGCCCGATATCCAGACCGATTGCTGAGTCAGCGGGCGTCCGTGATAAAGCCCGATGAGGTTCCACGGATTGGCAACGCCGACCGCGCGCAGCATCTCTTCATCGGCAAAATCCTGGACGCGAAACACCACGTCTACCAGATGATCGCGGAACGCGGCTGGAAGCCGCTCGACCGCTGCATGCGCCAGTCTTTCGATAGTGGCCGCGTCGGGGGTTTGATCGCTGTCTTCGCTCATCCTCGGCATATGGGAAGTCTGCCTGAAATTGAAACTGGGCTGCGGCGACCTCAGCTTGCCGGCTTGACCGCACGACGAAACGCATGTGACAATGTGCGACAAATGGCATCAGATAATAAGGACATAAGCAGCGGCGCCACGCCCCTGCCCGACAGTCGCCAGCGAGGGTCAGCGCAAGCCGGTCACGAAGGGTTGCCCACGCCGCGCCGCTGGCTCGCCGTCGTTTCAGTCTCGCTGGGCACGATCCTCACCACCATCAGCGGCTCGATGATCAATGTCGCATTGCCGGTGCTGGCGCGCGATTTCCATGTGTCGTCGTCGTCGACGGTCCTGATCGTGACCGTCTATCAGCTGGTGCTGATGATGACGCTGCTGCCGTTCTCGGCGCTCGGGGATCGGTTCGGGCACCGGGCGATGTATCAATATGGCCAGCTGGTGTTCGTCGTCGCCACCCTGCTCAGCTTCTTTGCCAATAGCCTGCCGTTCCTGGTGCTGGTGCGCGGCTTTCAGGCGGCGGGCGCGGCGGCGGCGATGAGCGTCAGCTCGGCGCTGATCCGCGAGATTTATCCATCACGCCAGCTCGGGCGCGGATTGAGCCTGAACACGGTGATGGCGGCGAGCTTTGCCTCGCTCGCGCCTTCGGTGGGCGGCGCGATCCTGTCGTTTGCGCGCTGGCCCTGGCTATTCGCGATTCTGGTCCCGTTCGGGATCTTTTCGATCCTGATCGGGCACAGGTCCCTGCCCGAGCCGGTGATTCACGAAGGCAATTTCGATGTGCTGGGTGCGGTGCTATGCGCGGCGACTTTCGGGCTGGCGGTGATCGGCCTCGAAAGCGGCCTGCATGGCGATTCTCCGGTCATATCCTCGGCGCTGGTGGTGTTGGGGGTGACGATCGGGGTATTTTTCGTGCGCCGCGAAAAGGAGCAGCCGCGACCGATGCTCCCCATCGATCTGCTGCAACAGCGCGACATCGCCTGGCCGGTGGTCGGGCTGTTCGCCGCTTACGTCGCCTCGATGATCGTCATGGTCAATCTGCCCTTCCGCCTCCAGCAGGAATACCATTACACGCCGGCCGCCGCAGGTACCGTGCTGGCGGTATGGCCGCTGGTGTCGCTGTTCGTCGCGCCAACCTCGGGCCTGCTCTCCGACCGGTACCCTGCGGCCATCCTCGGCGCGATCGGCATGGTCATCGCCATCGTCGGACTGACTGCGCTGGCGCTGCTGCCCGTGGCGCCGACTCGGCTCGATCTCGCCTGGCGTATCCTGATTTGCGGGCTGGGTTTCGGCATGTTCTTTTCGCCTAACGCCCGCCAGATCATCGCTGCCGCCCCGCGACCGAGAATTGCCGCAGCCGGAGCGCTGTCCACCACCACGCGCGGCGCTTCGCAAACGCTGGGCGCCACGATTGCCGGCGGCTTGCTCGCTGCGGGACTTGGCAACGGCCCCGCTTCGGGCTTCGTTGCAGCCGGCCTCGCGGCAGTGGCCGGGGTATGCAGCCTGATCGCGCTACGGCCAAGCTCACGGGTCGCGATCGAAGATTTGCCTGAGTTCTGACCGCCTTGCTGAGCTACTCGTCATCCTCGCCGTATTTGCTCTCGCCGTAGGGGTCGTCTTCATCGTCCATGTTTTCCTCACCGGCGAAGCTGCCCATGTCGATCCGGCCTGAACGGATCATGTCTTCCATCTTTTCGACCAGATCGGGAACGTCATCGGGAATGATCTGCGCAGGATCGGATGTGCCGCCACGTTCGCTGTCTTCGGAGAGATCGCCATCGGCGTTTCGCGCGTCATCCGCCACATCCTGGGCCTGGGTGCCGGCTTCTTCCTGTTGGGAATTTTGGGCGTCGGGATCGTTATAGTCGGCGCTGCGGACGGATTTGTCAGGGCCAGTCATGTCGGGTCGCCTTCGTTGGAGGTTGCGAATACCGAGCCGCTAACAGAAATCCCCGGGCGCCGCGCGGGGGTATAACGGGCCGTAGCCGCGCCGGTTCCCCGCCGCCGCGTTTTCCGCATATCGAGCGGTTCCCGCCGTGGCTTATACCAGCTCCAATGGCCGAAACTTGACCCGTCCATGCTGAGCTTGTCGAAGCACTGCCGTGTTCTTCCGGTAAACCCTGGAAAAGAAAGACAGTCCCCTTCGGCTGCCTGCCTACGGCAGCCGCTCAGGACAGGCTCCGACAAGCTCAGGACAGACGAAAAAGGGTGGCCTGATGGCGATCAGCGCAACTTGGCATTTGGGTGAATCTTTACGCTGCCGCCTTCCCATTCGATCAACGCTAGCTACATCATGCGCCACACAGCAACGAGGAGCACGACCATGAAGCTGACAGGCAATACCATCCTTATCACCGGCGGCGGCTCGGGCATCGGCGAGGCGCTGGCGCACCGCTTCCACGATAAGGGCAACACGGTCATCGTCGCCGGACGCCGCCAGGAAGCGCTCGATCGCGCCATCGCCGGGCGGCCGAATATGCATGCGCTGGCCTTCGACATCAGCGACCCTGCCGCCATCAATGATTTCGCAAAGCGACTGCTGGCGGAATATCCCGCGCTCAATGTGCTGATCAACAATGCCGGGGTAATGATCCTCGAGCCGATCGATCACGCCCGCGACCTCGCCGCCAGCGAGGCGATGATCACCACTAACATCCTCGGGCCGATCCGCCTGACGAATGCCCTGGTCGATCATCTCTCTACCCAAGCCGACGCGGCGCTGATCAATGTCACCTCCGGACTAGGCTTTGTGCCGATGACCGCCGGCGCTACCTACAGCGCCACCAAGGCCGCGGTGCATTCCTACACCGTCTCGCTGCGCGAGGCGCTGAAGGGCCGCGTCGAAGTGATCGAATTGCCGCCGCCAGCGGTGCAGACTGGGCTCACCCCCGGCCAGGAAAACCGCCCCGGCTACCAGCCGCTCGCCGAATTCGCCGATGAGGTGATGCGCTTGTTCGAACAGCAGCCGACACCGAAGGAAATATTGGTCGAGCGCGTCGGCTTCCTTCGCTTTGCCGAAGCGCAGGGTCGCTACGATGAGACCCTGGTGCAGCTCAACGAGTTTGCGACCAAGGCGCGAGAAGCCGCCGAATGAGTAACTGGCTGATCACCGGTTGTTCGACCGGCTTCGGGCGGGCGCTGGCCGAAATTTTGCTCGCTCGCGGCGAACGCGTAGTGCTGACGGCGCGCAAGCCGGAAAGCCTGGATGTGCTCGTTGCCAGCCATGGTGAACGCGTGCTGGCGCAGCAGCTCGACGTTACCCGTCCCGAGGATGTCGAGCGCGTGGTGGCGGCGGCGCGAGCCAGGTTCGGCACGATCGATGTCCTCGTCAACAATGCCGGCTATGGCCAGATCGGCACGGTCGAGGACACCGACGTCGAGCAGGCAAGAGCCGTGCTGGAAACCAATCTGTTCGGCGCGCTGGCGATGATCAAGGCGGTGCTGCCCGAAATGGTGGCGCGGCGTTCGGGCCAGATCGTCAATATCGGCTCGGTCGCCGGGCAGATCGGGTTTCCGGCGCTCGGCTATTATTCGGCCTCGAAGTTCGCATTGGCCGGCCTCACGGAATCACTGGCTGCCGAACTTGCGCCTTTGGGCATCCATGTCACGCTGGCAGAGCTGGGGCCGTTCGCGACAGATTTCACTCGGTCAATGGCGTTTACGCCGCCATCGCCGCATTACGACATGGCCGCACTGACCCGGCAAGCCGGCAACGCCAATTGGGGCGTCGGCGATCCTCCGGAGCGCGGGGCGGCGGCGCTGGTCGCCGCGCTGGCGGATACAGCACCGCCTCGACGCCTGATCCTGGGTCAACCAGGGCTGGATGTCGTTCATTACCATGATGGGCTGCGGCTGGCCGAGCGCGAGCGCTGGTCGGCCACGGCCAGACTGGAATTAGAGACTGCCCCCAATTGACGGGCTTAACCAGCGGGCCACCGCAACCAACGAAAACAAGAGACGGGGAGAGATCATGACCACCAAACACTATCGCGTTGCGCAATGGGGCACAGGCAATGTCGGCGTGCGCGCGCTAGCTGCGGTTATCGAGCATCCGCTGATGGAATTGGTCGCGCTGCGGGTTTTTTCCGAGGATAAGGCGGGCCGCGATGCCGGCGAACTCTGCGGCAAGCCGGCGACCGGCGTGCTGGCCAGCCTCGACCCGGAGGCGATCATCGCCGCGCGGCCCGACGTGGTCATTTATCTTCCCAATCAGCCGGATGTGGCCGAGATGTGCCGATTGCTGGCCGCCGGGATCAATATCAGCACCGCTTGCGTCGGCTTCAACGACCGCGATTCCATTCCCGCCGCCGACCGTGCCCAGCTGGAGGCGGCCTGCGCCAGCGGCCGGACCTCGCTCTATTCCACCGGATCGAGCCCAGGGTGGATCACCGAATTGGTCCCGCTGACGCTGCTCAACATGCAGCGGCGGCTCGATCGCTACATCATCACCGATTATGCCGATATGGCGACGCGCGATTCACCCCTCATGCTGGGACAGCTGGGTTTCGGAACCGATCCCGCCACGCGCGACAGCAGCCGGCCAATGGGCACCGCGACCAGTACACCCCCGACCTTCCGCGCCTTGGCCAAGGCGATCGGCCTGCCGCTCGACGAGGTGACGACGGGCATCGAATATGCCGTTGCGCGCAATTCCGTCGAAGTAGCCGCCGGCACGATTGCGGCAGGCACGATCGGCGCGATGCGAATGTCGGTCAGCGGCTGGCGCGGCGGACGCGAAATCCTCACGCGCCATTCGCTGTGGTATGTCACCCGCGATACCGAGCCCGCCTGGGACTACCGCGATTCGGGCTGGCGCGTGCAGGTCAAGGGCGACACCTCGCTCGATGTATCGATCGGTTTCGATGTGACGCCCGAGGATTATGCCCGCTACTCGCCGGGGCTCACCGCGCATCCGGTGATCAATGCGCTGCCCTATGTTTGCGACGCGGCGCCGGGCATTTTGCATACGGCGGATTTGCCGATGCTGGCGCCTTATTTGGGAGAGTGAGAGGGACCGGGTGCGACGCTTTAGCATCATCGCACCGGGATTGAACCTCCACCCTTAGCCTGCACCCATCGCCCGTAGCACGGTGATGAACACCGCATAAAGCACCCCGGCGATCGCCATCGCTGCGGGCAGCGTCAATATCCAGGCCATGGCGATATTGCGCACCGTGCTGGCTTGTAGCCCGGCGCCATCGGCGACCATGGTGCCGGCGACGCCGCTGGACAGAATATGCGTGGTCGAGACCGGCATACCGTAGAACTCCGCGAGCAGGATCGTACTGGCGGCCATCAGCTCCGCTGACGCGCCCATGCCGTAAGTGAGATGCGTCTTGCCGATCTTCTCGCCGACGGTGACGACGATGCGCTCCCAGCCGACCATGGTGCCGAGACCGAGGGCGAGTGCGACGGTGACTTTCACCCAGATGGGGATGAAGCGCGTGCCCTTTTCGAGCAGGCCCTGATAGGCCTTGAGTTGCTTGTCGCCGCCATTCGGGAAACTGGCCTTGGCCTTGTCCTTATCCTTGGTGAGCCTGTTCAGCGCGTCGTTTACGACATACATTTCGTTGCGCAGATTCTTGGTGGCGGCGGCGGGCACGTGGCGGATCGAGCCGTAGTCCTGGAGTTCGCGCGAGATGTCGGCGGCCTCGATGTCGAGTGCGGCATAGACCTGCGGCGCATCGACTTTCTTGATGCGCAGCGCTTGCTCCAGGATCGGGCGCGCCTGGGACGGTTCGATCGTCGTGCCCGCTTCCTTGGTGTGGAACACGCTTTGCGCAGCAGTCGCCGCCTGGACGAAGGCCGGGGTGGAATTGTCCGGCATCGTCCGGTTCAGCGCATAGGCGGTCGGCGCAACCCCGATCAGAATCAGCATGATCAGGCCCATGCCCTTCTGCCCGTCATTGCCGCCGTGCGCGAAGGAAACGGCGGTGCAAGTAAACACCAGCAGCGCGCGGATCGGCCAAGGCGGCGGTGTCTCGCCTTTGGGCTCCTCATAGAGCTTGGGATTGGGGATCACCGCTTTCATGATCCACAGCAACAGCATGGCCCCGACGAAGCCCATCACCGGGCTGACCAGCAGCGCCAGCAGCACGCTTTCAGCCGAACTCCATTCGACTCCGGACGTGCCGCCGGGGCCGCTGGTCAGGAATTGGTTCGCCAGGCCGACGCCGATGATCGAGCCGATCAGGGCATGGCTCGAAGAATTGGGCAGGCCGAACCACCAGGTGCCCAGGTTCCATGTCACCGCCGCCAGTAGCAGCGCGAAGATCATGGCATAGCCGCCGACCGAGCCGACATGGAGGATAAGCTCCACGGGGAGCAGTGTGATGATCGAATAGGCGACCGCGCCGGTCGAAATCATCACCCCGATGAAGTTCCACGTGCCCGACCACACCACCGCGAACACCGGTTTCAGCGAATTGGTGTAGATCACCGTCGCCACCGCATTGGCGGTATCGTGGAAGCCGTTGACGAATTCGAAGCCGAGCGCGATCAGCAGCGCCAGCCCCAGAAACAGGAAAGCGCCCACCGCCAGCGGCTCGCCGACATTGCTGGTATCGATGAAGATACTGGTGCCGGCAAAAATGATGCCGCCCAGCAGAACCACCACGAAGCCGACGATTCCGGCGGGATGGAGCTTGTGATTGAAAGATCGGCCCTTAGTGGTGGGGGCCGAAGTCGATGAGTCGAACGGACGGGTGGCCAAGGGCCTGCTCCTCGAATTCCCGTCCGCTCGCAATTTGGCCGCGAAATCTTACCGTAGCAAGACACCGGATCGCTTACTGCGAATTTTCTGGATTGAACCGCATTCTCAGAGACGATCCGCTCCCCCAGTTAGTACCACCCATGAAATATTACCCTATTGAGTGGTTGGGCAGGGGGAGCGGGACGGCACGCGAAAGGATTTATTCCCGAAGTCGCAAAATAATTTTCAAATAATGTCGCAGAGAAGCTTCGCTATCGCACCAGCGGCAGGCGGCCCAGCTCATGTTGCTCCGATCGCGGTTGCCTCGGATCGTGCAAACCCGAGACGACGTCCGCCTGGCGTAACGCCCATCCCTCCAGCAATTGCCGTCCGCCCAGCCAGTCACCGCTCGGCGTCAGATCTTCCGACGCGATAAAATGGCTGCCCCAATCCTGAGCAAGCCGGCGCTGCGCCGCATAGGTGGTGGGCGGCGCATGCGGAGCGGCCACGACCATCGACGGGAAGGGCAACTCGCGGCGCGGACATGACGAAAACCGCGCCAGGCGAGCGTCGCTGCCCGGGCGATCGACATCGGGCGGTGCCACCAGCAATGCGGCAATCACCGGATCGCCAAAACCCGGCTTTTCGAATTCCGCCCACCACGCCGCTGCCACGCAGCCCAGCCCATGCCCGACCAGGATAATCGGACGAGCGGCGAGATGAACCGCCAGGTTGATCTTGTTGACCCAGGTGTTGCGATGCGGGTGATCCCACAAGCCGAGATCGATCCGGTGGCAATTGGCGATATCGCGCTCCCACACGCCCAGCCATTCGCTATCGCGGTCCGCGGCATTGTGAGGAATCAGCAGAACCAGGGGTTCGACGCCACCCTCGAAATGCGTATTCGTGCCTGGCGTTGCCATCGTATCATCTCCTGCAAGATGGGAAGGCCGGTCGACTCGGAATACGTCCCGACAAGCCTGCTATAAACTCAACTTATGTAGTTGAGAATACCCTTGCGCTGGAATGAAGACGATGTGCGGTCAACAGATCGAATTAGCGTCAGCCCAGGTGAAGATCCTTCTGGTGCACTTCCTCGGCACCGTCCTCGCGCTGCAATTTGCGGAACACCAGGGTCGAGGCGATGGTGAACAATCCCAGCGTCAGGAAGGCATGGTGCAACCCGCCGATCATCGCTCGGGCATCGGCATGACGGGCGTTGAGGAAGAACACCGTGGTCAGGCCGGCGACGGCGACGCCAAAGCTGGCCGAGAGCTGCTGCGCGGTGCTGGCGATCGAACTCGCCCGGCTGGCCTGAGCGGGCGTGACATCGGCGTAGACCAGCGTGTTCATGGCGGTGAATTGCAGCGACATCAGCGCGCCATAGGCCAGCGCCTGCAACACGATCTGCCAGGATGGCGTCGCGGGCCCGATTATGCCGAACAGCATGATCATCCCGCCGACCGCAATCGTGTTGACGATCAGGACATTGCGATAGCCGAGCCGGTCGAGAATGCGGGGCAGCATGAATTTGGTGCTGAGTGAGGCCAGCGCTTGCGGCATGATCAGCAGCCCCGATTGCACCGGCGTCAGCCCAAGCCCCTCCTGATACAGCAGCGGCAGCAGGAACGGCACCCCGCCCATGCCGATGCGCGTGACGAAGCTGCCCGAGACGGCGGTGGCAAAGGTGCGGATCCGAAACAGCGCCAGATCGAGCAGGGGGGGCAATGCCCGCCCCTGCGCATGCACGCCATATCCCGCCAGCAGCGCCAGCGACAGCGCCAGCAGCCCGAGCATCTCGCCCGCGCTCAGCGAATGCTCGCCGAAGATCTCCAACACATAGGACAGCAGCGAAATGCCCGATCCGAACAGAATGAGCCCGACGATGTCCAACGGGTCGGGACGCGCAGCGGCAAAGTCGGGCAAGCGGTGCCAGACGAACAGAATGCCGGCGATGCCGATCGGGATATTGACGAAGAAGATCACTCGCCAATGCAGGTAATGGACGATCAACCCGCCGAGCAGCGGCCCCAGCATCGGCGCGATCAGCGTCGGGATCGAAACGAAACTCATCGCCCGGACCAGTTCGGACTTGGGGAAACTGCGCACCAGCGTCAGCCGCCCGACCGGTACCATCATCGAGCCGCCCATGCCCTGGATGATCCGGCACAGCACCAGCACATGGATGTCGCTGGTAATCCCGCACAGCAGCGAGCCCAAAGTGAACAAGGCGATCGCCGAGGTAAATACCCGGCGGGTGCCGAACCGGTCGGCCATCCAGCCACTGATCGGGATGAACACGGCGAGGCTCAGCGTATAGCTTGCCAGCACCGCCTTCATGCTCAGCGGTGGCACACCCAGGGCGTGCGAAATCGCCGGGACTGCGGTGTTGAGGATGGTGGTATCGAGCGATTCCATGAAGAATGCGACCGCCACCAGCCATGGCAGCAGGCGCTTTATCGAGGGGTCTTGCGGCTGCGGGGTGGGGGGATCGTCTCGGGCCATGCTTCGGGACAATAACCGATTTCGCGCGCTATTCCAGCGTTGCCATGCCCACCCCCAGCCCCTCCCGCAAGCGGGAGGGGAGCAGAAACGCAATGCTCCTTTCTCCCCTCCCGCTTGCGGGAGGGGTTGGGGGTGGGCATTTCTGCATTCTCAATTATCGCTTGCCGTCCCGCCGATTCGCGGTCGATATGGTGCGATAACGATGGTTCCGCTACCCGCTGGGTGACTGGGAGCCGCGCCGGGAAAGGTTGCCTGCATGAACACCCATGTCCCCCGCTTCGAGCCAGTCGCGCAGCAGAATCTCGATTGGCTCGGCACCGAACCGATTCCGGCCAGCGCCTATTACGATCCCGCCTGGTTCGAACTGGAGCGTCAGGCAGTTTTTCGACGCAGTTGGCTGCAGATCGGCCACGTCTGCGAGCTCCCCGAACCGGGCAGTTTCGTTCGCCGCGAGATCGAAGTGGCTCATGCTTCGATCCTGATCGTGCGCGGCAAGGATTTGCGCATCCGCGCGTTTCATAACGTCTGTACTCATCGCGGCACGCAGTTGGTGGCCGAAGAGGCGGGGCGGCAATCGTCGTTCAGCTGCCCCTATCACCGCTGGACCTTTTCCGGTGAAGGCGAACTGGTGGGGGCACCCGATTTCGAGCAGTTCCACGTCACCAAGGCGGATTGCGCGCTGCCCGCCATCGCCGTCGATATCTGCGCCGGGATGATCTTCATCAGCTTTGCCGAGCATCCGCCGGTGCTGCGCGAATGGCTGGGCGATCTCGCCGAGCGGCTCGAAGCGCTGCCCATCGCGAAAGCGACGACCTTCACCGAATATGTCTATGAAATCGACGCCAACTGGAAGCTGACCTATGATAATTTCCAGGAAAACTACCACCTCCGCTTCATTCATCCGCGTTCGAGCGGCGGTGGCACTGGCCCCGACAATCCCTTCGGTTACCCGGCGCGTTACGGCTTTCACGGGCCACACCGTACACAGACCATTTGGGTGAATTCCGAGGCGCCGCTGCCATCCACAGCCACCCAGGTCGCTTTTGGCACGGCAATGCAGAGGCTCGCCGCGCAGGGCGTGACCGCGACTGAAGACGGCCGGGATTATTTCGCGCTGTTCCCCAATTTCTTCCTGTTCGGCTCACCGGCCCAGCATTTCTCGCATATGGTGATGCCGATCAACGCGACGCGATCGCGCGGGGTGTTCCGACTCTATTGGATCGGCGAGGATAGCAGCGCCAGCGAGCGTTTCGCCCGCGAACATCTGATGGCGCTGACCCGCGACGTCCATTCCGAGGATCGCGGGGTGATCGAAGCCGGCCAGCGCGGGCTCAGCAGCGGCGCGCTCCGCCATATTCATTTCCAGACCCAGGAAGTGCTGTGCCGCCATTTGTATAATGAAGTCGAGGCGGCGGTACGGGCCTATCAGGCCGAAACAGCGGCGGGCATCACATGAGCGCGCAGCTCCCCAAAGGTTTCGCCGCGCTGGAGCCCTTTGCCGAACGCTGGGCCGGGGCGACGGCAGCGGAGCGGGCCGACTTGCGCGCCGCCCACGCCATCGCCGAGCGCGATGCCTTTGCCGCTGCCTGCGCACCGCTGCTGGCGCAGGGTCTGGCGCGTCTCGACCAAACCCCGCTCGCCGAACAGGACGAGGCCGAGCAGCGGTTGATGCGGCTGCTGCTGACTTATGCGCATGTCTCGCTGGCAGCGGTGCAGGGGCCGGATGAAGCGATGCATGCGCGATTGCGGACCGATATGCGAATTACGCGAACCCCGGCGGACGTCTGATTTCAACACGCAAGATCGGATCCCCGTCCGTGCTGAGCTTGTCGAAGCACTGCCTTGTTCTTTTTTGGTGGCCGTAGAAAGAAGGACAGTCCTTCGACAAGCTCAGGACGGACGGGAAAAGGCGCTCGGGTCGGAGCAAGTCGGAATCGGAAGTGCGCTGAGCGCTGAGGCTAATCGAGGCGCGCCCAGCACAGCAATTACCCAATATACGTGCGCAACACGCTGATCAGCTCGGCGGCGGCGGCCTGTTCGGTCTCGGTCGGGCTGCGGTCGGCATCGATCATATGAAGGCGAATGTGTTCGTTGACGACCTCCGCCATCAACCCGTGGATCGCCCCTCTGGCGGCGGTCACCTGCTGCATGATCTCGACACAGGCTGCATCCGCCTCCAGCGCTCTTTCGATGGCATCGATCTGCCCGCGCAGGCGGCGGACGCGATTCAGTAACTTACGTTTGTCAGTGAGTTGGTGAGCCATGCGAAAATTCGTTCCGATCCGCTTGCAAAATACCCCATGGGGTATATGGCGCGCTTCGAACAATGCCAAGGCCAAAGCGAGTTCCACCATGATTCGACTTTTCCCGACGATGGCCTGCGGCGCGCTGCTGGCGGCATGGGCCCCGCTCGCGCCGGCTCTCGCACAGGATGTACCGCCCGCTACCCCTGCGCCAGTTCCACCGGCCTTGCCTGCGAGTGCGTCCCCCTCCGCGCCCGCAGCCGACGCCGCGCCGCAATCCTTCGCCATTCACGGCCAGGGTACCCTCACCGTCCAAGGTACGCCGGGATTCACCGCGCCTTATGCCGGCCCCAACAGTCTCTCGCCTAATCAGGTCAAGGAAACCGCCGACGTCACCGCTTATCTCGGCGCGCGGCTGTGGCCGGGCGCAGAACTCTGGGTGAACCCGGAGTTCGACCAGGGCTTCGGTCTGTCGAACACGCTGGGCGTGGCCGGCTTTACCAGCGGCGAGGCCTATAAGGTCGGCAAGGCCAACCCCTATTTCAAACTCCAGCGGGTGTTCCTGCGCCAGACCATCGATCTCGGCGGCGAGTCCAGCGCGGTGGCCGCGGCTGCCAACCAGCTTGCCGGTCACCAGACCGCTAACCGGCTCGTCTTCACCCTGGGCAAATTCAGCGTAACCGATGTCTTCGACACCAACGCCTATGCCCATGATCCGCGCGGCGACTTCTTCAACTGGTCGCTGATCGATACCGGCACTTTCGATTATGCCGCCAACTCATGGGGCTACACCTTCGGCGGCGCAGCGGAGTGGTACCAGGGCGACTGGACGCTGCGCGCCGGCTTGTTCGACTTGTCGAAAATACCCAACGATCAATCGCTTGAGATCGATTTATCGCAATACCAGATCAATGGCGAGATCGAGCACCGCCATACCATCGCCGGCCACCCCGGCGCGATCCGCATCGGCGCCTATTTCATGCGCGGGCGCTTCGCCAAGCTCGCCGATGCCGTCACGCTGTTCGACACCACCGGCGCGATCCCCGCCGACCTGGCGCCGCTGCGCCAGTATCGCGACAAATGGGGTATCCAGCTCAATGCCGAGCAGGAGGTGAACGCGATCCTCGGCGTGTTCCTGCGCGCCGGCTACGGCGACGGCAAGTCCGAGGCCGACGAATTCAGCGACATCGACCGCACCGTCGCGGTGGGCGGCCAGCTCAAGGGCAACCCCTGGGGCCGCGCCGACGACCGCATCGGCCTTGCTACCGTGGTCAATGGCATCTCGAAACTGCATCAGGAGTTCCTCGATGACGGCGGCCTCGGCATCCTCATCGGCGACGGGACGCTGCCGCATGAAGGCGACGAGTGGATCATCGAAAGCTATTACGATTGGCAGATGTTCAAGGACTTCAACGTCACTTTCGATTACCAACATGTGCAGAATTCCGGCTATAACAAGGATCGCGGGCCGGTGAGCGTGTTTTCGCTGCGGTTTCACGCGGCAATCTAGCAGGCCATAGAAGCTTGCCTGACTTGGAGAGGCACCATGCCAAACGCGACCATGATACTCGTGCCCGGAGCGATGCACGGGTCGTGGACGTGGGACCGGGTGACGCCATTGTTGGAGGCGGCGGGCTATCGGGTCATCGCGCTCGACTTGCCCGGCATGGGCGGCGATCGCAAGATCGCCGCCGCAGATGTCACCCTGGCGGACTGGGGCGAATATGTCGCCGGTGTGGTGTGCGGCGTCGATGGCCCGGTCATCCTGGCAGGCCATAGCCGTGGCGGGCTGGTCATCGGTGAGGCGGCCGAGCGCATCCCGGAACGGATCGGCGGGCTGATCTATGTCACCGCGATGATCCCGCTACCCGGGCAGACCGGTATGGAGGCGGGGCGCGATCCCGATGTCCATCCGACGATCGAGCAAGGCGATGCCGCGCGAGGGAGTCTCAGCACCGTCCCCACCGACATGGCCAAAGCGATCTTCTACAATTGCTGCGCGTCCGAGGATGCCGAATGGGCCATCGCCCGGCTCGAACCCGAGCCGCCCGAGCCGCTGTTCACCCCCGCTACGGTAAGCTGGGAGCGCTGGGGGCAGGTTCCGCGTGGCTATATCGAATGCCGGCAGGATCGCACCTTGAGCCTCAATCGCCAGCGCCGGTTTCAGGCAGCGGCGCCGTGCGATCCGGTGGTCGAACTCGATACCGATCATTCGCCCTTTTTGTCCGCACCGGGTGAACTCGCCGAGGCAATGGTGACGATAGCAGGGGCATTGCTCGGCAAGGCAGTCTAAATCCCTAAATCCTCCCCCTTTGGGGCAGGGCAATCGCCTATGGAATCGTGCCTGATTGGTCATCCTGACGAAAGTCAGGATGACCAATCAGCGCAGCGTTCATTAGCCAGCCGTCGCCATCGGTTTTCACAACCAAGAGGTCCGAAGAAACGCCATTTGCTTCCCAAGCCTGCCGGTAATGCGGATATAACCGGCGTAGCGAGAATGGATGCTGACTTGCGTCAGCATGACGAGCCATACGCGATTGCCCTACCCCAAAGGGGGAGGATTTTTGAGCCCTTGCATAGCCCGATGTTTCTAAGCCTGATCCGCCAATCGAATGGCTGACATCATCCACCGTGCGTGAGGCGGAAAGAAATTGCGATATGTTACGCGGGCGTGTCCGGAGGGCGTGGCCCAGGCGCTGCCCCGCAGGACCATCTGGTTGATCATGAACTTGCCATTATATTCGCCCACTGCGCCGGGCGCGGGCGCGAACCCGGGGTAAGGGCTATAGGCGGAACTCGTCCATTGCCAGCCGATACCCTGCGCCTGCGTAACCCGGCGGGCGGCGATTTCCCATTCGGCCTCGGTCGGCAGTCGCGCCCCGGCCCAGCGCGCGAAGGCATCGGCCTCGTAATAGCTGATATGCATCACCGCCTCGTCGGGATGAAGCGAGCGCAGACCGGCGGGAGAGAAGGTCTGCCAATCCCCCTCGCCGAATGCGCGTTGCCAGTAAAGCGGCGCCTCCCAGCCGGCGTGAGTGGCCGCATCCCACCCGTCCGACAGCCACAGCTCGGGTCGGCGATAGCCGCCGTCCTCGATGAATTGCTGATAGGCTCCGGCGCTGACCAGCCGGTCGGCAATGCGGAAGTGCTCGAGCCAGACGCGGTGCAACGGCGATTCATTGTCGAAACCGAAGCCATCACCCTCATGGCCGATCCGGTAAAGCCCGGCGGAGATCGTGTGCCAGCGCTGGTTGGGCGCCGCGCGTTTGGGCGGCTGCCAGTCGGCATCATAGACGGGCCCGATCGGATTGCGCGAAAAGGCGTGGAGAATATCCATGTGCAGCAGTTCCTGGTGCTGCTGCTCGTGGTGCAGACCAAGCTCGATCAGTTCGCTGAGCGGTCCTGCTCCGGCACTGATCAGCCGGATCATCGCGGCATCGACGTGGCGGCGATAAGCGACGATCTCGACGCGGCTGGGGCGCGACAGCATGCCGCGCTCGGGGCGCGGATGACGATCGCCCAGCGCCACGTAATAGGAATTGAACAGCATCGCGTAGCTGGGATCGAAGCAGGCATAGCCCGGCAAATGCGGGACCAGCACGAAAGTCTCGAAAAACCAGCTAGTATGCGCCAGATGCCATTTTGCCGGGCTGGCATCGGGCATCGATTGCAGCTGGCAGTCTTCGTCGCTCAGCGCGGCGGTGATCGCCTCGCTGGCGGCGCGTACCTCGCGATAGCGGGCGAGCAGCGGCGTGCCGGACACGGCGGGAGCGGTCGAGAGGTTGATGGCCTGATCGTGGTTCACGGCTCGATGCGGCCTATATCGGCAGACCAGACATGGATCGAGAACAACCGATCGGGATCGATCCATCCCGCCATCGGCTCCCAACCGGAAGCGCGCGCCAACAGGCGAATCTCTTCGGGCGAATATTTATAGCTGTTTTCGGTATGGATGGTTTCGCCCTGCCGCATCGCAAATTCCTGGCCGGCAGCGCAAAACCGGACATCGCGCTGGGCCTCGAGATGCATTTCGATGCGGCCGAGCCCATCGTGCCACACAGCGCGATGAGCAAAGGCATCGAGCGGGATGGTGCCGCCGAGTTCGCTATTGATCCGCGTCAGGACATTGAGATTGAACCGCGCCGTCACCCCTGCGGCATCGTCATAAGCGGTTTCCAGCAGGCGGACGTTCTTTCGCAGATCGATGCCGATCACCAGCCGCGCCCCCGATCCCAGCGTGCGACGAAACGAGCGCAGCAGATCGACGGCGGCGGAATGGGCGAAATTGCCGATGGTCGAACCCGGGAAAAAGCCGATCAGCGGCCCGGAGACCGTCGCCGGCAGTCGCACCGGGCTGGTGAAATCGGCGGTGATCGGCAGCACGGCGATATCGGCATGCGCTTCAGCGAAGGCCTGCGCGGACAGTTCCAGGAAATGCCCCGAGATATCGATCGGCACGTAGCAGTCCGGCCTCACCGCGCTCAGCAGCAGCGGCGTCTTGGTCGAGGAACCGGCCCCGAATTCGACCACCGTGCGGCCGGTGCCGGTCAGCCTGGCGATGTCAGCGGCATGAGCGCGCAGCAGCGCGATTTCGGTGCGCGTGGGATAATATTCGGGGAGCAGGGTGATCTCCTCGAATAATTCGGAGCCGGCCTTGTCGTAGAAATAGCGCGCCGGGATGGTCTTCTGCGGCTGGCCAAGGCCTTCGATCACCGCGCGCGCGAACAGATCCGCATCAGCGATCTGCCTGTCCATCACCATTGCCGGCATGCGATGTCCCCTGTTCCCGTGGTCGGGTAACTTCGAGCGATTGCCCTCGATGGTAACCATTAAAGCAGCGATTTGTTTCACACGCTTGTATGGCGCCGCCAGGGCTTTGAATATGCCGCAGCTTACCGCATAAGCCCAGCCGATGCGCTTTGAATCCGACAATGCCGCTGGGGTTCACCCCCAAGTGATGAACGCTATCGCCCAGGCGGCGAACGCGCCCGGAACCTATGATGGCGATGGCTTCAGCGCGCGCCTCGACGCGGCATTTGCCGATCTGTTCGAGCGCGAAGTTACGGTGCTGTGGGTGGCAACGGGCACGGCGGCGAATGCGCTGGCGCTGAGCGCGCTGTGCCCAGCCTATGGCGGCATCGTCTGCCATGAAGAAGCCCATATTCGCGAGGACGAATGCGGCGCGGCGGGATTTTTTACCGGCGGGGCGGTGTTGTTGCCGCTGCCGGGGCCTGGCGCGAAGCTGATGGCGGCCGATGTACGCGCGATGCTGGCTGGTCGCGATGTCGATCAGCATACCTTACCCGCGCGCTGCCTCTCGATCACCAATGCCACCGAATACGGACTGGTCTATAAACCCGCCGAGCTGGCAGCTCTCTACGAGGTTTGCCGCGAATTCGGTCTGCGTTTCCACGTCGATGGCGCGCGCTTCGCCAATGCCGTGGCGGCGCTGGGCTGCACCCCGGCGGACCTCAGCTGGCGCGCCGGGGTCGATATCCTGTCTTTCGGCTTTTCCAAGAACGGCGCACTGATGGCCGAGGCGCTGGTGGTGTTCGACCCGGCGCTGGTCGAGGAATTGCGCTATCGCCGCAAGCGGGCGGGCCATCTGCCCGCCAAGGGCCGGATGATCGCGGCGCAATTGCTGGCAATGCTCGAAGATGACTTGTGGCTCGCCAATGCCGGCACCGCCAATGGCGCTGCCCGCGTGCTGGGCGAGGCCGCGCAGGCGCGGCTATTGCATCCGGTCGAGGCCAATGAACTGTTCCTCACGCTCAGCGCCGGCGAAGCCCAGGCGCTGCGCGCGCAAGGCTTTGCTTTTTTCGACTGGGACACGGAGGCCGGCGGCGGGATCTATCGGCTGGTCACCGGCTGGCATCAGCGTGCCGAAGATGTCGAACCGATGGCCCGCGCGCTGGCAGCTTTGCCGAGCGCCGGAGCCTAGTAGTCTGAAAATGCTTCCCGGCCCGGAGCTGCGTTTCGTCAACGTCAGCCGCAGCTACGGCATGATTGCGGCGGTGTCAGATGTCCGCCTCACCATCGCTGCGGGCAGCTTCGTGGCCCTGGTCGGCGCGTCGGGCTCGGGCAAATCGACGCTGCTCAAGACCGTCAACCGACTGGTGGCGCCGGATAGCGGCCATGTCGAGATCGCCGGTCTGCGCAGTGACACCCAACCGGACCATGCGCTGCGCCGCGCGATCGGCTATGTCTTCCAGAACATCGGCTTGTTCCCGCATATGAGCGTAGCCGACAACATCGGTATCGGCCTCAAACTGCGCGGCCAGGCCGATCGCTCGGCCCGGATTGCCGAGATGCTGGCGCTCGTCGGCCTCGATCCGGCGCTGGCCGAGCGCATGCCCGATGCATTGTCGGGCGGCCAGCGCCAGCGCGTCGGCGTGGCGCGGGCCTTGGCGCCGGCTTCGGGTCTGTTGCTGATGGACGAACCTTTCGGCGCGCTCGATCCGATTACCCGCGACGAGTTGGGGCGCGAGATGCGCGATCTTCACCAGCGCCTGGGTCTGACCACGATCATGGTCACGCATGACATGGCCGAGGCGCTGCTGCTCGCCGATCGGGTGGTGGTGATGGCGGGCGGCCGTATCGCCGGCAATGCCACCCCGACCGAACTGCTGGCGGGCGCGGGGGGCTCCGAAGCGCAGGCATTGGTCGCCGTGCCGCGTGAACAGGCGCGACGGCTAGCCATGATGAGCAACCCCGATTCCGGCTACTCGGGCCATGGCTGATAGCGGCACTTTCCTCGCCGCCCTCGCCACGCTTGGCTATCCGCTGGCCGCGCATGTCGTGCTGGCGGCGTCGG
Source organism: Sphingomonas palustris (assembly GCA_026225215.1). Taxonomy (GTDB): domain Bacteria; phylum Pseudomonadota; class Alphaproteobacteria; order Sphingomonadales; family Sphingomonadaceae; genus Novosphingobium; species Novosphingobium palustris. The sequence continues at coordinate 57,349 of JAMFSI010000110.1, forward strand.
CGCTGGCGCTGGGGCTGGTGATCGCCTTGCCGCTGGTGTTGGCCGCGCGCGCCTGGCCGGCTGCCGGACGTATTGCGCTGGGCCTTGCCAGCCTCATCCAGACCATTCCGGCGCTGGCACTGCTGGCGCTGTTTTATCCGTTGCTGCTATCGCTGTCGGCGCTGGTCGGCGGCGGCATTCCCGCGCTCGGTTTCCTGCCGTCGCTGCTGGCACTGGCTTTGTACGCCGTGCTGCCGATCCTGCGCAACGGCGTGACCGGGCTGGCCAGCCTCGATCCCGCCTTGCGCGAGGCGGCGGATGGGCTCGGCATGACCGCCAGCCAGAAGCTGTGGTGGATCGAGGCGCCGCTGGTTGCCCCGATCGTCATGGCCGGGATACGCACGGCAGCGGTGTGGACGATCGGCGCGGCCACGCTGTCGACCACCGTCGGTCAACCGAGCCTCGGCGATCCGATCTTTGCCGGGCTGCAGATCCAGGACTGGACGCTGGTGCTCGCCGGCTGCCTCGCCGCCGCCACGCTGGCGCTGATCGCCGACGGCGTGCTGGCGCTGATCGAATGGGGTGTAGCACAGGGTCGCCGGCTACCGTTGCTGGCGGGCGCGGCCATGCTGGCCTTGGGGGTGAGCGCTGCGGTAGCCTCGGTCGCGGGGTTCGGCCAAGCGGCGAGCCATGGTCGTCAGACGATCACCATCGGCGCCAAGAATTTTTCCGAGCAATTCATTCTCGCCCGGCTGATCGGCGATCGGCTGGAGGCTGCGGGCTTTACGGTGCGTTATCGCCAGGGGCTGGGCTCCGCGGTCATTTACCGGGCGCTCGCGGCGGGGGATATCGATGTCTATGTCGAATACGCCGGCACCTTGTGGACGAACCAGATGGCGCGGCGCGACGTGCCCACCCGGCCAGCGATGATCGCCGCGATCGGCGCCTGGACTCAAGCCACCGATGGCGTGCGCGTGGTCGGCCCGCTGGGTTTTGAAAATGCTTATGTCTTTGCCATGCGTCAGGACATGGCACGCGCGCATGGCATCGCCACGATCGCCGATCTTACGCGCCAGGCGCCGCAATTGCGGCTGGGTTCGGACCTGGAGTTTCTGCGGCGGCCCGAATGGCAAGCGGTGCAAGCCGCTTATGGGCTGCGCTTCGCCGCCAGCCGTTCCTACAGCCCGACCTTCATGTATCGGGCCCTGGCTAGCGGCGATGTCGATGTGATCACCGCCTTCTCCTCGGATGGCCGGATCGCGGCGGATCGGCTGATGGTGCTGACCGATCCCAAGCAAGCGATCCCCGGTTATGACGCACTGCTCTTGGTATCTGCGGCGCACGCCCATGACCAACGCCTCATCGCCGCGCTCACCCCGCTGGTCGGGGCGATCCCGGTGGCGACGATGCAGCGCGCCAATTACCTCGTGGACCGCGATCAGAACAAAGTGTCACCGCAGGCGGTCGCGCGGGTCTTGGCTCAGGACATCGCTCGCCGGCGATTAGCTCACGGCTTCGACTTGCACCCGCTGGCTATTCAGCACCGCTGAACCATAGGCGGTGAGAAACGCCACATCTGCCGCATCGCGACCGATGCCGATCTTGGCCATGCTCTTTTCCGGCGCCATCCCGGTGGCATCGACCAGATGCCACTCGCCGCCCAAGAACACCTCGGCGACAGCGTGGAAATCCTGGGGCTTCACTCCCAATGCGTAAACACTGGCGATCCGCGCGGGGATACCGGCAGCACGCACCAGCGTGATCAAGACATGCGCGTAGTCGCGGCAAATGCCCTGGCGGCGGATGAAAGTGTCGGCGGCGGTGGTTTCGGAATTGCTGACGCCGGGCACATAAGTGAAGCGATCCTCCACCCAATCACGCATCGCCTTGACGCAGGCGCCGCCTTCCAGACCGCCGAACTTGCTTTGCACGAAACTCTGGAACTGGTCCGACTGGCAATAGCGCGAGGGCAATAGATATTGCACCACCGCGCCGGGTAGCATTTGCTGTTCCACCATCGGCAGGGTGAAACAATCGGTGAGGATACGGTTGATCGTCACGGTCGCCCGGTAATTGACGGTAAAACGCCCGTTCGCGCGCAGCCAGATGCGCTCGCCGATCGAATCATGCGCCGCCACGCGGGCGAAGTGATCGTTGGCCGAGATGTCGATATGCGCGTCGTCGATGATCTGCTCGGGGATCGCCGCCGCTTCCACCTGTAGCAGGATCGGCGTTGGGCAGCTGAAATAATAGTCCAGCTCGGCGAGGACGTTGATTTTCATTGAAGCTCGCAGTTCGGGAAAGAGGGGCCCGTCGGGGGGGCTAATACGCTGGCGGACGATTCGTTCCGCCCTTGGCGGATCGCGGTCGATCTGTCCCTGCTTTCCGTTACGAACTCGGGTCAGGGACCGGGGATATCCGCCAATTTTCGTTCAAGTCGGCCATCGGCATTAGTGGGGTTGGGCTTGAGCAGATCGACTTGTCGCTCGCATTCCGAATTGAGTTCGGCGCCGATCAGCAGGATGAAGCTGGACAGATAGAACCAGGTCAGGATCACCACCACCGCGCTCAGCGAGCCGTAAGTGGCATTATAGTGGTCGGAATAAGCGATATAGCTGCCAAACCCCACCGTCACCGAGGTCCAGCAGGCGGCGGTCCAAACGGCCCCCGGGGTCAGCCAGATCCACCCGTTGCAAGCGCGATCGGGTCCGATGCGATACAGCGCGGCGGCGACACCACCGCACAGCAGCACGATCGTCAGCCACGACCCCGCTTTTTCTATCACGACCAGCGCGGCAGGCAGCGTCGGCAGCCATTTTTCCAGCCAGGTCAGCGCAGCGACTGCGGCAATCCCGGCCAGCGCAATAACGATGCCGGTCGCCGTCACCGCCAGCGCGGTAAGGTTGAGCCGCAGGAAGCTACGGGTTTCCTGTTCTTCATAGGCCAGATTGAGCGCGGCGATGATCGCGCCGGCCCCGCTGCGTGCGCCGAACAGCGATAGTCCCAGCGAAAGTGCCAGCCCGAAGCCCTTCTTGCCATCAGAGGCGGTGATGATGGTCAGCAATTCGTGCCGCACCAGCCGAGCGGCATCAATCGGCATTACCCTGGTCAATACCCGAAACTCAGTGACCACCGAGTTCGGCGTCGCGATCAGGCCATACAGCAGCACGACGGCGCCGAGCAGCGGCACCAGCGCGAGAAATCCGTAGAAGGCTACGCCCGCTGCCATCAGATCGATATCGTCGCCCATCGTCTGATGCCAGCTGCGCCGCAGCACCGCTTGCCATTCCGACCGCGTGAACCGCCAGGGCGAGGCCGGTGTGGCTGGTGAGGTAATCGTGGTGTGCCGCCCCTGTGTCATCGCTCATCACATCCTGCCTGTTATCTTCGCCAACACCGGGGACCGCCGCCGGTTCCGCCGCCCTCCGGTCGCGCATGACTTAGCGGAAAAACCCAGGGAACAACCGCGCCAGCGACGTGTTGCATGGTGACGAACGCGGCGGAGGATCGCCGCGCATGGTTCTGCGCGGCTGGGCAGCCAATGCCCCGCGGCAGATGCAAAACCCGCCTTTGTTTCGAACAAATTCGAAAGGGAACCATCATGACCGAGAAAACCGCCCACGTTCATTGGCATGGCCAGGGAAAAGATGGTCAGGGCGCGATTAGCACCGCCACCGGCGCGCTACGCGACTATCCCTACGGCTTTGCCAGCCGCTTCGAGGACGATCGCACCGGCACGAACCCCGAGGAGATCCTCGGCGCCGCGCACGCCGCCTGCTTCACCATGGCGTTTTCCTTCGCTTGTGCCGCTGCGGGCTTGACCACCAGCCACGCGCATACCGTGGCCAGCGTGCGTCTGGTGAAACGCGGCGATGGTTTCGTCATCGATCGCATTGCTCTCACTTTGCAGGCCGAAATCGCCGATATAGATGACGCCCGCTTCCAGGAACTCGCGCAGACCGCCAAGCGCGATTGCCCGGTTTCTCGCGCCCTTGCCGGCGTGGCCGAAATTACGCTTGAGGCGACGCTGGTTCAGCCGCACGCCAATTTCGAAACCCCGGCCCAGGTGGTCGCCGATCCGGGGCTGTCGAAGCAAGAAAAGGTCGAGAAGCTCGACGAACTCGAGCAGGATGCTCGCCAACTCGCCACCGCTTCAGCCGAAGGCATGGGCGGCGGCGAGCCGACTAACTTGCATGAAGTGCTGGACGCCAAGGATGCGCTGGGTCTGCCGGCGGCTTATGCGCTAGTCTTGACCGATTTGCGGGCGCGGGCACAGCTCGGTACCCCCGATGCCGGACTGACTAACGCGATTGCTGCGCTCGATAGCTTGGCTCATGCGGAGCTAGCCCCCGCCTGATCGGGGGGCAAACCCAAATCCTCCCCCTTTGGGGGAGGTGGCAGCCCGCAGGGCTGACGGAGGGGGCGGGCTTGAGGTCATCTCCCCGTGGCGGGTTCGCCCCGGCGCCCCCTCCGTCTCGCTACGCGAGCCACCTCCCCCCGTGAGGGAGGATTTTTTTGGTTAGATCAAGCCGGTTTCGTTCATCGCTTCGTGGCAAAGAACAACGCCTGCGAAATCGCCGCGCGCACCGCGTCTTCGCGGAACGGCTTGGTCAGCAGATATGTCGGTTCGGGGCGGTCGCCGGTCAACAGCCGCTCGGGATAAGCGGTGATGAAAATGATCGGGACATCGGGCGCGACACGGAGGATATCATCCGCTGCGTCGAGGCCCGAGCTGCCGTCCGCAAGCTGAATATCGGCCAGAACCAAACCCGGCGGACGGGCCGCGGCGGATTCGATTGCCTGCGTGCGGGTGGCGGCGGTGTCGGAAATCGTCAGGCCGAGCGAAGTGACGATTTGCTCCAGCTGCATCGCGATCAGCGGCTCATCCTCGATGATCAGCACATTGGTCGCAGTATCGCGCGCGATATCATTGGCAGCCGCCTGGGCCAGCGTCGCGACCTCTTGCGCAGCTATGCCCATGATCCGGGCCGCCTCCGCATGGGTGAATTCCTCCACCGCGGTCAGTAGCAAGGCCTCGCGCTGGCGCGGCGCGATCGCCGCAAGATGCGTCTGGGCTGCGGTTTCGCGAGCAGAGCTGCCCCGTCCGCCTGGAAGAGCTTCGGCCTCATTGCTTTGCCACTGCCGCGTGAAGGCGGTATAAAGCGCGACGCGGCCACCTTTGAGGCTCTCCCGCATCTCTGTATCGGTCAGCGCATTTGCCAAGGTAGCACGCACCAGCGCGTCCCCGCGATACTGGCTGCCGGTCAGCGCGCGCGCATAGCGGCGCAGATAGGGCAGATGTTCGGCGATCTGGTTGCCCAGCGGCATGGTCAATTCCTAAATGGATTCCACCTTAAAATGCGCTAAACCAAGTGATGTTCCCTTCCCGGCAAGCTGTTGCCGGCAGCTGAAAAGCGCGTTGGCGCCGTTCAAAAAAATTTCAAATTTTTTTTGGGCCGCCGGGAACTGCCTTCCGGCTGGTGGGTTAAGCTGTTGTCACCGCCGAGACCCCCCCCCTCCCGTCCAAGCGGCCGGTGACACTATCCCGAAGGCCTCTGTTCCTAGCGAACGGAGGCCTTTTTTTTGGAAAATGGCCAAGGCAACGCTAGGCTTGCATAAGGCGCAGCCCTCCCGCAAATATCCGAAGATCCGAAGGGAATGCGATCTGGCTCACGATGTGCCCGCGCTGGCGGTTAGCGATCTTCGCGTAGAATTCACCACGCATGATGGTGCGGTTGCGGCGGTGCGCGGGGTCAGTTTCGCGGTAGCGCGCGGGGAATGTCTCGCCATCGTCGGCGAAAGCGGTTCGGGCAAGAGCCAGACCTGCATGGCGATCATGGGCCTGATCGCGGAAAACGGCCGGGTGTCGGGCTCTGCACGCATCGATGGCATCGAAGCGATCGGCGCGGACCGCAAGACCCAGGCGAAGCTGCGCGGCCAGCGTGCCGGCATGATCTTTCAAGACCCGCTGACCGCGCTGACCCCGCATATCCGGATCGGCGACCAGATCGGCGAGGCTTTACGCGCGCATCTCGGCCTCGATGCCGAGGCCGTGCGGGCGCGCGCGCTCGAATGGCTGGAGCGGGTGCGCATCCCCGATGCCGCGCGGCGGCTGCGGCAATATCCGCATGAGCTGTCGGGCGGGATGCGCCAGCGGGTGATGATCGCCGGGGCCATGGCCTGCAACCCGGCGCTGCTGATCGCCGATGAGCCGACCACGGCGCTGGACGTGACGGTGCAGGCCGAGGTGCTCGACATCATGGCCGATGTCATGCGCGAATCGGGCACGGCGCTGGTGCTGATCACCCATGATATGGGCGTAGTCGCGCGGTTGGCCGACCGGGTCTGCGTGATGAAGGACGGCGCCTTCGTCGAGCAGGGCTCCGCTGCCCAGGTGTTCGGCGCCCCGCAGGCCGATTACACCCGCCGCTTGCTCGATGCCATTCCCCGGCTCGACGGCACCGGCCCGGCGCAACGCGCGCAACTGACCGAAGTGTCACCCGACGCGGAAGTGGTGGTGCAGGGCGAGGATATCCGGGTCCATTTCCCGGTCGGCGGCGGCTTGTTTCGCAAGGGCCGGTTGCTGCGCGCAGTCGATGGAGTCGATCTCGCCATCCGCGCCGGCGAGACGCTGGGCGTGGTCGGCGAAAGCGGCTGCGGCAAATCGACGCTGTCGCGCGCGGTGCTCAAGCTGCTGCCGGCAGGTTCGGGGGATTTCGGCGGCAGCGTCACCTTTCTCGGCCGCGACCTCTCCGCGCTCGACCAGAAGGACATGCGCGCCGCGCGCAAGGATCTGCAGATCGTGTTCCAGGATCCACTCGCCAGCCTCGATCCGCGCATGACCATCGGCGCCTCGATCGCCGAGCCGCTGGTCACCTTCAGCCCGCATATCGCCCGCGCCGAACGCGAGGCAAGAGTCGCGGCGATGATGACCAAGGTCGGCCTGCCCGGCTACCTGATCAACCGCTATCCCCACGAACTCTCCGGCGGCCAGAACCAGCGCGCCGGCATCGCCCGCGCCACGATCATGGGCCCGCGCCTGGTCATCTGCGACGAAGCCGTCTCCGCGCTCGACGTCTCGATCCGCGCGCAGATCATCGACCTGCTGATCGAGCTGCAGAAAAGCGACGGACTGGCGATGATGTTCATCAGCCACGATCTCGCCGTGGTCCGCGAGGTCAGCCATCGGGTGATGGTGCTGTACCTCGGCCGGGTGGTCGAGGAAGCCCCGCGCGACGCGCTCTACAGCGATCCGCACCACCCCTATACCCGCGCGCTGATGGCCGCCGCCCTGACCCCCGACCCCGCCTTCGAAAGCAGACGCACCCGCCTCCGCCTGACCGGCGAGCCCCCCAGCCCCTTCGACCCCCGCGCCGCCTTCCGCTTCCTGCCCTCGCGCGCGGAAGCCGGCGCGCCGCTCCCGGAACTGCGCAGCGTGGCGCCGGGGCATCGGGTGGCGGAGTTTGAGGGTTAAGGACAAGCCGGAAACGAAGGCAGCCGTGTCACAGAACTTCCCGTTCCCGTCCGTCCTGAGCTTGTCGAAGGACTGCTTTCTTTCCACCGCCTGCCGAAGAGAAGGGCAGTCCTTCGACAAGCTCAGGACGGACGGGGAAGATAGGGTTGGTCTCGGCGGGTACCGATCCTCACCTCACCTCCGGCGGCGGCCCCTTCCGGCACAAATAGCGCTTCAAATGCCAGTTCGTCGGGTTGTCCACCCAGCCGGTGATGTCAGGATTGACCAGATAGCGCGCCGCGTCGGTGATGATCGGCGCCACGGCGACGTCGTCCAGGGCGACGGCTTCGGCCTGGGCCAGGATCTGCGCGCGCTTGTGCAGGTCGCGCTGTTGATCGCTCTGGCTGAGCAGCGCGTCGTAGCGGGGGCTGGAATAATGGCTGTGGTTCTGCGACCCGGTCTGAGTGGCCAGCAATTCAAGGAAGGTCATCGGGTCGTCGTAATCCATCGCCCAGCCGTCCCAGGCGATTTCGAAATTGCCGGCGTTGAGATCGGCGTAGAGGATCTGCGTTTCCTCCGGCGCCAGGGAGGCATCGACGCCGATCGCGCGCCAGTCGGCCTGCAAGGCGGTGGCGGAAATCTTGGCGGTTTCGCCGTATTTGAATTCCAGTTGCAGCGGGTGTTCGGGGCCGTAGCCGGCCTGGCGGAGCAGCGCCCGTGCTGCGGCCTGACGTCGCGCGAACGGCCAGTGCGACCAGGCCGGCGCCGCTGCCGGGGTGTAATCGAGCAGGCCAGGCGGGGTGAAGCTGTACAGCGCTTGCGGCGCATGGCCCATCAATTTGTCGGCGAGAAACTCGCGGTCGATCCCGAGTGAGAGCGCGAGACGGACGCGCTTGTCCTGCAATTTGGCGACGCGCTGATTCATCGAGAGATACCAGATGGCGAGATAAGGCACGCCATGGACGTAAGCCGGCATATGCTGGCGCAGATAACGGGTGCGCGGCAGGGAAAAGGTGTAGTTCAGATCATACTCGCCGCTCTGGACGAGGCGTTCGCCAGTGACGGCATCAGCAGTGGGATAATAGCTGATCTGGTCGAAGCAGACCGAGCCATTGTCCCAGAAACGCGGATTGCGGGCCAGCAGCACGCGCTGGCCGATCTGCCAGGATTTCAGCACATAGGGCCCGTTCGAGACGATATGTGCCGGGTCGAGCCAGGCGTCGCCCCAGCGTTGTATGACATGCGCCGGCAGCGGCAGCGCGCTGGTGTGAACGAGCAGCAGCGGGAGATAGGGTGCCGGGTGCGTCAGCGTCAGTTGCAGCGTATGCGGGTCGAGCGCGCGCGCGCCGATCGTCGCGAGCGCGGCCTTGCCTTCGTTCACCGCCTCGGCGCCGGCAATCGGGTAAAACAGATAGGCAGTCGGCGAGGCGGTGGCCGGATTTTCGAGCCGCTGCAGGGCAAAGACGAAATCGCCGGCGGTCACCGGCACGTCGTCCGACCATTGCGCATCGCGCAGATGGAAGGTCCAGATGAGTCCGTCGGGCGAGACCTCCCACGAGGTCGCCATGCCGGGCACGACTTCGCCCCTGGCGTTCCACTGCGTCAGGCCGACGAACAAATCGTACTGGATATTGCCTTCCCAGACGTTCTGCGACTTGCTGGGATCGAGCGTCAGCGGCTCGCCGGCATTGCCCGCCTCCAGGCAGCGCAGCCCGGCGGGACAAGGCGCGCGGCCGCCGCCGCCCGAGCAGGCGGCGAGTGCCAAAGCCAGCAGCAGCGCGGTGATGACGGAAGCAGCGGAACGCATAAGGTCAGCGATCCTTCGGATCGATGGCATCGCGCAGCCCATCGCCGATGAAATTGAACGCCATCAGCGTCAGCGCCATCACGATCCCGGGAAAGAACAACAGCCAGGGCGCCAGCGCCATATCGCGCGCGCCTTCGCTGATCAGCGTGCCGAGCGAGGTCATCGGCTCCTGCACGCCGAGCCCAAGAAACGAGAGAAAGCTCTCGGCCAGGATCACCCCGGGGATAGTCAGCGTGACATAGACGACCACCGGGCCAAGCAGGTTAGGCGCGATATGGCGGCGGATGATCGCGCCGCTGGTGAGGCCGGCGGCGCGCGCCGCCTCGATGAAATCCTTCTGCTTGAGCGAAATCGTCTGGCCGCGCACGATCCGCGCCATGGTCAGCCATTCGACCGCGCCGATCGCCACGAACAGCAGGATGAAATTCTTGCCGAACGTTACCATCAGCAGGATCACGAAGAAGATGAAGGGCAGCGAATAGAGGATATCGACGATACGCATCATCACCTCATCGATGCGCCCGCCAAAATAGCCCGCGGTGGCGCCATAAGTGATGCCGATCACCAGCGAGACCGCGGTGGCGACAACGCCCACGGTGAGTGAGACGCGCAGGCCGAGCAGCAGCCGCGCGAGCAGATCCCGTCCCAGCGCATCGGTACCCAGCAGATGGCCATAAGCCAGTGGCCCGGACCATATCTGATCCTTGTGCATGGCATCGTAAGCAAAGGGCGACAGCCACGGGCCGACGATCGCCGCGATCACCAGCAGCGCCAGGCTGGCGACCGCCGCGCGGTTGCGGAACAGGCGGCGACGGGCATCCTGCCACAGGCTGCGGCCAGTGGGCTGGCTGGCAGTCTCGGGATCACCCGTGAAGGCTAGATCAGGCGCGGCGCCGCTCATGTCAGCCGCACGCGCGGATCGAGCACGGCGTAGATCAGGTCCGATACCAGGTTGAGCACCAGGATCAGCGCGGAGTATAAGATCACCGTGCCCATGACGATGGTGTAGTCGCGCTGGAGCGCGCTGGTGACGAAGAATTTGCCGAGGCCGGGCAGCGCGAAGATCTGCTCGACCACCAGCGAGCCGGTCAGCAGCGAGGCGCAGGCGGGGCCAAGATAGCTGACCAGCGGCAGCACCGCGGCGGGCAGTGCGTGGCGCAGCAGGATACGCCGCTGCGAGAGGCCCTTGGCACGCGCGGTGCGGATGAAATTGGAGCGCAGCACCTCGATCATGCCGGCGCGGATCAGCCGGGTAATGATGGCGATCTGCGGCAGCGCCAGCACCAGCACGGGCAGCACCAGATTGCGCGGCCCACCCCAGCCCGCCGTCGGCAACCAACCCAGCCAACCGGCAAAGATCAGCACCAGCAGCGGCGCGGTGACGAAGGTGGGGATGCAGATACCCAGCGTCGTTATCAGCGTGGCGATGTAATCTGCCCTGCCGTTTTGGTGCAGCGCGGCAGCGATGCCGCAAGTGCCGCCGATGGCGATCGCCAGCACCAGCGCGGTGAGGCCCAACATAGCGCTTTTGAGAAAGCTTTGGCCGATGATATCGCTGACGCTCTTGTCCTGATATTTGAGCGAAGGGCCAAGATCGCCATGCGCCACGCCGCCGAGATAACCGAGATATTGCGCGGCGAGCGGGCGGTTCATGCCATATTTGGCCATGATATTGCGTTCGATTTCCGGGGTCAGCCTGCGCCCATTCTGGAACGGGCTGCCCGGCGCCAGCCGCATCAGGAAAAAGCTCAGGGTGATCACGATCAGCAGCGTGGGAATCGCAAAGGCGATCCGGCGAGCGATGAAGATCAGCATAGGCGCGGGGGACGAGGCAGCATTATGCCCAGCCTAGCAGCGGCGTGCGCGCTGTCAGCATTAAACTGTCATAAATGAGTCAGCCCAGCCACATCCGCTGCACTTCCTTCTGGCGATCGAGGAACTGATGCTTCAGCGCTCCGGCGACATGCAGGAACAGCAGCGCATACAGCGCATCGGCCGACAGCCCATGCGCCGCTTCGAAGAATTCATGAACCTGATCCTTCATCTCGGGCGCCAGATGCATGATCAGCGGAAGATGCGGAAATTCGAACAGGCCGAACCAGATGATCGGATGATACTCTTTGCCGGTATGGGCCGAGTCCATGAAATAGCCGGTCAGCGGCAGGCCGAACATCACCAGATAGAGCAAGCCATGGACGCCATGCGACAGCCACCGCTCCCACCGCTGATACGACGGGGGATAGGCGGGAGGCCGGTGGCCGATGCGCCACAACAAGCGCAGCAGCGCCAGGCCGAGCACGGTCAGACCGATCGACTTGTGGATATTCATCACCGAATGAACCTCGGGTTTGGGCAGCGAGTCCGAACTCCAGGCCAGCAACACATTGACGACGATCAGCCCTGCCACCAGCCAGTGCAGCAGCACCGCGACCGAGGTGTAACGGCGAACGGGCATTTCGGCTTTCCCCTTGGGCTGACATTTCGGTGCGATCCGCCAGGGCTTCATCCGCAATCGATTATGGCTGGACAGTGAACGTCTGACTCCCCTCCCGCTTGCGGGAGGGACTGGGGGTGGCATTGCTTCGCCAGAATTGAGAGCTTCGGCGCCAGGCCAAACACTGGAAAGAAACAGTTACCAAAGCGCTGCGCCAAGATTGCAAAGTTGAAAGTGCCCACCCCCCGGCCTCTCCCGCAAGTGGGCGGGGAGAAGACGGCCGATCGCTTCAGACCGTAAAGCTCTCGCCGCAGCCGCAACTGCCCTTGGCATTGGGGTTCTGGAATACGAAGCCGGCGGTGAAATCGTCCTCCTGCCAGTCCATGGTGCTGCCGATCAGATAGAGCACGCTGGCGCCGTCGATGAAAAACAGCCCGCCGGGGGTTTCGATGCGCTCGTCCATCGGATTGGCTGCGGTGACATAATCGACCGAATAGGCCAGCCCCGAGCAACCCCGGCGCGGCGTCGACAGCTTGACGCCGATCGCGTCTGCGGGAGCCTGGGCCATCAGCTTGGCGATCCGCGCCTCGGCAGACGGGGTCAGCAGCACGGCGGCGGGGCGCGGGCGGCGGGTGGTGGTGGTGCCCCCCTTGGCTTCGCTATGCATCGCGTTCATCACAACATCCCCAGTTCGAGGCGAGCTTCATCGCTCATTTTCTGCGGATCCCATGGCGGATCCCACACCAGATTGACCTCGGCGTCACGCACACCGGGCACGCTACTAACGCGCAGTTCGACTTCGCCCGGCATCGATTCGGCGACCGGGCAATGCGGCGTGGTCAGCGTCATGGTCACGACAACGGCGCCATCGCCGGTGACATCGACGCCATAAATCAGGCCGAGATCATAGATATTGACCGGGATTTCGGGATCGAAAATCTCGCGCAGCGCGGTAATCACGGCCTCATAAAGGTCGCCGCCGGGCTCGCCCGAGCTGATCCCCTCGGGCTTGGCCGCGAGAAAGCCCTCAAGGTAATCCTTCTTCCGCTCGATTTTCTCAGCTGCCGTTTCAACCGGCAACACCGCATCTTCTACCCGCGCGCGGGGCGGCGGGGTCGCGCTTTCGACTTGTTCGACGGCAAAGCCGCGCGGTTCGTCATTCATCCGAAGATTCTCCTGGTCCGCTCGATGCCGCGCAGCAGCGCGGCGATATCGCTTTCATCATTGTACAGGCCGAAACTGGCGCGCGCGGTGGCCGGCACGCCGAGGTGCTCCATCAGCGGCTGGGCACAGTGATGCCCGGCGCGGATAGCGACGTTTTCCTCATCCAATATAGTGCCGAGATCGTGTGGATGCACCCCGTCGAGCGCGAAACTGACGATCCCCGCCGAAGCCTCGGGCCCAAACAGCGTGATGCGGTTAGTGGCGGCAAGCTGCTCGCGCAATTGCCGCAGCAGCGCCGCCTCATGCGCATGGATCGCCGGCAGGCCGATCGCTTCGACATAATCGATCGCGGCGGCGAGCGCGATCGCCTCGACGATCGCCAGGGTGCCTGCCTCGAAGCGCTGTGGCGGCGGGGCGTAAGTGGTCTTGGCGAAGGTCACGCGGTCGATCATCGAGCCGCCCCCTTGCCACGGCGGCATGGCCTCAAGAATTTCGGCACGCGCCCACAGCGCGCCGATTCCGGTCGGACCGTAGAGCTTATGCGCGGAAAAGGCGTAGAAATCGCAGCCGATAGCGGCGACATCGACGGGCAGTCGCGGCACTGCCTGGCAGCCATCGAGCAGCAGCTTGGCACCTACGCCATGCGCCAGCGCGGCGGCGCGGGGCGCGTCGAGGATCGAGCCCAACACGTTCGAGACATGCGCGAACGCGACCAGCTTGTGAGCGGGGGTCAGCATTTGCTCAGCAGCGTCAAGATCGATCTGACCATCCTCGGTCAGCGGGCAGACGTCGATTTCGATACCGATCCGATCGCGGAGCAATTGCCACGGGACGATGTTGGAATGATGTTCCAGCACCGAGAGCAGCACGCGATCACCGGCTTTGAGATGCGTGGCGCCCCAGCTTTGCGCGACGAGATTGATCGCCTCGGTGGCGCCGCGCGTGAATACGATCTCATCCGCCGTGCCGCCGATGAATTGCGCAACGCGGCGCCGTGCGGCCTCATAGGCCAGCGTCATGTCTGCCGAACGGGAGTAAACGCCGCGATGCACGGTGGCGTAATCCGCGCCCATCGCCCGCGCCATGGCGTCGATCACCACTTGGGGCTTTTGCGCGGTGGCGCCGCTATCGAGGTAATGCCACGGCGTGCCCTCGCGCGTGTACATGCCCGGAAAATCTGCGCGCAGATCGGGGCGGATCCCAGTCTCGAAACTTATAATTTCGGCATTCATAATATGCTCTCCAACCGGTCGAGCGCCTCGCCCAGCAGGCGCTCTTCGTCGGGTGCGCCGACGAAAGCCTCGGCGATAAAGGCATGGAGCATCAGCTTGCGCGCCGTCGCCGGCGGAAGTCCGCGCGAGGCGAGGTAGAATAGCGCCGCCGCGTCCAGTTCGCCGACCGCGCAGCCATGCGCGCATTTGACATCGTCGGCGTAGATTTCCAACTCGGGCTTAGCGTTGGCGGTCGCAGTGCGATCGAGCAACATCGCCCGCACCGATTGCGCGGCATCGGTGCCATTAGCGCCGCGCGCCACTGCGACCTTGCCGAGATAAGTGCCGGTGGCCTGGTTCGCCAGCACCGAGCGGATGATCTGGCGGCTGATCGCATCGGGAGCATCATGCGCCACCTCGGTGACGATCTCCAAGGTCTGGCCACCACCGCCGATCTGCGCCGCGCCCAGCGTAAATTGCGCGCCCGCGCCCAGCCGCGCCTCGACCGTAATTCGCCCGAACGCCGAGCCGGCGTTGAGGATACGCACGTCGCAGGAAGCGCCCGCCGCCAGTGTGATCACCAGATGCCGCGCGGTGGGCTGCGCTTCGGTCAGGACGATGGCTTGCGCCACAGTATCGCCCGCCGCCACGCTGACCATCTCGCGCGCCACGGGCCACACGCCCGCCAGCGCATCAAGGTCCGAATAGCGGAACGCCTCGGCCTTGCGGGTGGGGAGCGCCAGCGCGTTCACGCCGCTACCGCCTCGTAACCCTCGTCTTCAAGCTGGCGCGCCAGTTCCGGTCCGCCGCTTTTGACGATGCGCCCGCCCGCCAGCACATGGACGAAATCGGGCCGAACATAATCGAGTAGCCGCTGATAATGGGTGATCAGCAGCACCGCCTTGTCGGGCTTGCGCATGATCGCATTGATTCCTTCGCCGCAGATGCGCAACGCGTCGATGTCGAGCCCGCTGTCGGTCTCGTCGAGGATCGCCAGCCTGGGATCGAGAATGCCCATCTGCACCATCTCGGCGCGCTTCTTTTCGCCGCCTGAGAAGCCGACGTTCACCGGGCGCTTGAGCATCTCCATATCCAGCTTGAGCAACGCGGCTTTCTCGCGCGCCAGCTTGAGGAATTCGCCGCCCGACAGCGGCTTTTCACCGCGCACCATGCGCTGGGCGTTTGCCGCCTCGCGCAGGAATTGGACGAAGGACACGCCGGGGATCTCGACCGGATATTGGAAACCGAGGAACAGCCCCGCAGCCGCGCGTTCATGGGGGGCGAGGGCGAGAAGGTCCTGTCCGACGAACTCCACCGTGCCACCGGTGACTTCATAACCGGGACGTCCGCCCAGCGTGTAGCCGAGCGTGGACTTGCCGGCGCCGTTCGGCCCCATGATCGCATGAATTTCGCCCGCGTTGATGGTGAGCGACAGGCCCTTGAGGATGGGCTTGTCGGCGACGGTGGCGTGAAGGTTATGGATTTGGAGCATTACAAGCTTTCGCGCGAAAGGTGGCTAAGTGAAAGCCCCTCCCCTTCAGGGGAGGGGTTGAGGTGGGGCCTATCCCAGCGGCTCGACGCCTCATTCAAAGCACCCAGAATGAAACTCAAAACCCCATCCAGGTTGCTCATCACGTCGCGGTTTGTCACTCGCAGAACACGGAAGCCGTAATCCGTCAGCGTCTTATCGCGCCGCCGATCCTGCTCCGCGTCATGCGTGTCGCCATCGACTTCAACGATCAGCGCCCTCTTCGGGCACAAAAAGTCAGCGATATAAGGCCCGACTACTGCTTGGCGGCGAAACTTATGCCCGGCTAACTGCCCATTCGACAGCACGCGCCACAAGCGTTTCTCCGGTTCAGCGGGATTGCGACGCATGTCGGAGGCTCGTTTGTGCAATTCAGCAAGGAACTCAGCCGAGAGGCCCCACCCCCGACCCCTCCCCTGAAGGGGAGGGGAGTTGAGACGCCGCGCGTCTTGTTGGGGGGAGAGGTTCATCCGACTGAGCCTTCCAAACTGATCCCCAACAGTTTCTGAGCTTCGACCGCAAACTCCATCGGCAACTGCTGCAGCACCTCTTTCGCAAAGCCATTCACAATCAGCGCCACCGCCGCTTCCTGGTCGAGCCCGCGCTGCATCGCATAAAACAGCTGATCATCGCTGATCTTGCTGGTGGTCGCTTCATGCTCGATCTGGGCGCTGGGATTGCGCACTTCGATATAGGGCACGGTATGCGCGCCGCAGTCGCCGCCCAGCAGCAGCGAATCGCATTGAGTGAAATTGCGCACGCCCTCGGCACCCGCCGCCACGCGCACCAGCCCGCGATAGGTATTGTTCGAGCGGCCGGCGCTGATCCCCTTCGAGATGATGGTGGAGCGGGTGCCGCGTGCATTGTGGATCATCTTGGTGCCGGTATCGGCCTGCTGATAATTGTTAGTCACCGCCACCGAGTAGAATTCGCCGACCGAATCCTCGCCATTGAGCACGCAGCTCGGGTATTTCCAGGTCACCGCGCTGCCGGTTTCGACCTGCGTCCAGCTGACTTTGCTCCGCGCGCCCTGGCACAGCGCGCGCTTGGTGACGAAATTATAGATCCCGCCCTTACCCTGGGCATCGCCCGGATACCAATTCTGCACAGTGGAATATTTGATCTCGGCATCGTCCAGCGCCACCAGCTCGACCACGGCGGCGTGAAGTTGGTTTTCATCGCGCTGCGGCGCGGTGCAGCCTTCGAGGTAGGAGACATAGGCGCCCTTGTCGGCGACGATCAGCGTCCGCTCGAACTGCCCGGTGTTCTGGGCATTGATGCGAAAATAGGTCGACAGCTCCATCGGGCAGCGCACGCCCTCGGGAATATAAACGAAGGTGCCGTCCGAAAACACCGCGCAATTCAAGGCGCTGAAGTAATTGTCATGCATCGGCACGACCCGGCCGAGCCAGCGCCGCACCAGCTCGGGATATTCGCGGATCGCCTCGGAAATACTGCGGAAGATCACCCCCGCCGCCTCCAGCTCCTTGCGGAAGGTGGTCGCCACCGACACCGAATCGAACACCGCATCCACCGCCACCCGGCGCGCACCCTCGACCCCGGCGAGCACTTTCTGCTCCTCGATCGGAATGCCCAGCTTCTCGTAAACGCGCAGGATCTCGGGATCGACCTCGTCGAGACTGCCCAATTCCTTCTTCGCCTTGGGCGCGGCGTAGTAATAAGCGGCCTGATAATCGATCGGCGGCACCGACAGCTTCGCCCAGTCCGGCGTTTCCATGGTCAGCCAATAGCGATAGGCCTTCAGCCGCCACTCCAGCATCCATTCGGGCTCGTTCTTCTTGCCCGAAATATAGCGCACGGTGTCTTCGGACAGCCCTTTGGGCCCGAATTCCTGCTCGATATCCGAAGACCAGCCATGCTCGTAATCGGCGACCTTGGCGGCGGCATCGATCGCGGCCTGGTCCTTGACGGCGATTTGTTCGTTCATAGCGCTGGTTCCGCTGCATGGGGCTGGGTAAGCTGGGTCAGCGACACTTGCGCCAAAGCCCCGCGCACCGCCTGATTCACTTGCGGCCATTGCGGTCGCAGCTGGCAAGCCGCCTCCAGCGTGCAATCATGCCGACCGCCGTCGCCGCAGCTGGTCATGGCGATCGGCCCCTCGACCGCTTCGATGATATCCGCGAGCGAAATCGCCGCCGCCGGTCGCGCCAGGCGCAAGCCGCCGCCGATCCCGCGCGTCGATTTGAGCAGCCCCGCCGCCGTCAAGCGACTGACCAGCTTCTGGACCGTCGGCGCGGGCAGACCCGTCTCCTGCGCCAACTGCCCGGCATTTACGCGACTCGCCCCGCAATGGCGCGCGGCGGCGCTCATCGTCACGACAGCATAGTCGGCCATACTCGATAGGCGCATGCGCAAAACCTCGGGAAAGGGCGAATCTCAAAATCAGATGGAATTGATCTGATTTATGTAGGGGGATGAGGCGGCGGATGCAAGGGCGTTACCGCGCAACCGCTCCCGTTCGAGCTATTTCTGGCGCAGCGCCGCCACGCAAGCCGCGCGATCGACATCGCGACCATCCGACCTCCGCGCATCGACGTAGCTGGCTTCGGGCTCCTCGCCAGCAGCGGCGGGGTAAAGATAGATGTCGAGCACGCAGGCGGTACCGGTGAATTGCAGCTTGCGCGCATCCCCCTCAATGACGTCGAGGCGTGGCGTCCCGAATTCTCGGGTCAGTTGCGAACGGGTCGCGCCAATCACCCCTTCGACGCCGGGCAGGTTCTGAATGTGCAAGCCGGGGACGGTGTGATGCAATTGCGGTGGCGGCGCCAGGTGACTGACGCGGCTGGGCGGCGGCGCGGTGCCGATGCTCTGCACAGCCTCGCCGGTTCCGCCGCAGGCCGACAGCAAACCCAGCGCGCCGGGCAGCAGCAGTTTGAGCAGAAACCGGTTCGCTTGCATCGAGGCGCCATCGCCGCGAGCGCGCCGCGTGTCAACGGCGCCTTGCTCGGCTCGGCGCGATTGGCTAGGCGCCCAGTCTGTCATTCGCCCTATCCATCGTCACGCAAAGGTCCAACATGTCCCAACCCCGCTTCGATGTTATCGCCATCGGCAATGCCATCGTCGATGTCATGGCGCCTTGCGAAGATGCGTTGATCGAGCAGCTGGAGATGGCCAAGGGCGGCATGACCCTGATCGACACGCCGCGCGCTCATGCGCTCTACGAGGCGATGGGGCCTGCGCGCGAGATTTCGGGCGGCTCGGCAGCGAATACGCTGGCCGGGGTCGCCGCGCTGGGTGGCCATTGCGCCTTCATCGGCCAGGTCGCCGAAGACCAGCTCGGTGAAGTCTTCGCGCATGATATCCGCGCCGCCGGGGTCGCCTTCGTCACCCCGGCGCGGGGGAAAGACCTTTCCACCGCGCGTTGCCTGATCTTCGTCACCCCCGATGGCCAGCGCACGATGAACACTTACCTCGGCGCCTCGCAATATCTGCCCGCTGCCGCGCTGGACGAAACGCTGATCGCGGATGCCGCAGTGCTTTATCTCGAAGGCTACCTCTGGGATCCGGAAGAACCGCGCCTCGCCATGCGCAAAGCCATCGCTGCGGCGCGCGGCGCCGGGCGCAAGGTGGCGTTCTCGCTATCCGACGCCTTCGTCATCGCCCGCTATGGCGACGATTTCCGCAGCTTGATCGCCGCAGGCGACATCGACCTGCTGTTCGCCAACGCCGACGAATTGGCCGCCCTGACCGGGCTTGACGATTTCGATGCCGGTATTGCCCAATTGGCGCCGCAAGTCCCAGTGCTGGTCGTAACCCGCGGCGCCTCGGGTGCGGTGGCCATAGCCGGCGGAGAACGCGCCGAGGTGCCCGCCGCGCCGGTCGTCCGCGTGATCGACACCACCGGCGCGGGCGATCTCTTTGCCGCCGGCTTCCTGTTCGGCCATGTGCGGGGCAAAGGGCTCGGGGAATGCCTGAAGCTGGGCGCGGCCTGCGCGGGCGAGATTATCTCGCATTATGGCGCGAGGCCGGAGGCGGATTTGCGAGAACTTGTGAAAGGTTAAGGTTCGAGGGCCATGGCCCTCGAGCTCCCGTTACTGTCCTGATCAGCGTGCTACGCTGCCTTTGTTCTATCCCGCGAAGCGGCTATTCAGCCTGCGGCGCTGCGAGATTGCGCCACCCACGATCAACACACAACGCCGACAGTAACGGGGTCTGGGGGCGTAGCCGGATCAAACAGCCTGCCGGGGGCAGGCTGTCCGGCGGAGCCGGGCGCGCCAGCGCGCCCGTGGGGGCCCCAGAGTCTATACCCTTGAAACCTACCTTAACACCTCAGCCCGGTACTTGCGCCCGCGCTTCCCGGCCATCGCCTTGCGGTGCCGACAGGATGTCGCGGGTTACGGGGCCTTTGTCGGCGGTGTGGGTGTCGGGATCGCCAGCGGTGGAGCGGATGCTGGGGGCCGGGGCGCCGGCGTTGTTCAGCGCGCCCTTTTCAACGGCGCTGCGCGGGGCGGAGCCGCCGAACATCGCGTCGAGCGTGTCTTGCTGGCTGTTGCGTGCGGGGGATTGCGGGGCGCCGGCGGTGGGCGGCATCAGCGCGAAATCGGGGGGGATCACTAGCGGGGCCTGGCGTTGCACGGCGAATTCGTCGGGGCCGTAGGTGTGGAATATCCCGCCGTTGGCGCAGCCGTCCAGCGCGGCCGTGGTGGCGATCGCCAGGATAAGGGCGGTGATCTTGCGCATGGTTGTCAGTTCTCCGGGCCGGATTCTAGAACCGGCATGTTGGCGCGCTTTTCGCGCGAAAGGAATGAGCGGGCAAGTATAATCAGGACGCCGATGGTGATCGCGGCATCGGCCAGATTGAAGATCAGGAACGGACGAAAGCTGCCGAAATGGAGATCGGCGTAATCGACGACATAGCCCAGCGTCATGCGGTCGCGGATATTGCCGAGTGCGCCGCCCAGAACGAGGCCCAGCGCGGCGGTGTCGCCGGCGTGGCGCTCGCGTAACATCCAGACCAATACGGTGATGGCGATGGCAGCGGTGAGCGCCACCAATAGCCAGCGCTGGGTATCGCTGCCGGCGTTGAGCAGACCGAGCGAGACGCCGGTATTTTCGGTGAAGGTGAAGTTGAAGATCGGCAGCAGGGTGATCTGACCGATGTCGCGCAGATTGAGCGGGCCGAGCATCGCCCATTTCACCGCCTGATCGGCGATGAAGGTGATGGCAGCGACGGCGAAGCCGATGAGGGGGGCGCGCACTTAAATCCTCCCCGGAACGGGGAGGGGGACCAGCGTAGCTGGTGGAGGGGCACAGGCGGCAAAGCGCGTACTTCGACCGGAGCGCGACCTCGATGGTGCCCCTCCACCACCCTGCGGGTGGTCCCCCTCCCCGTACCGGGGAGGATTTAGCTGGGCGATGGCAATCATGACACGAGGTCCATGCCTGCGACGACGTGATCGCAGCGTGAACAAAGCGCGCCGTCTTCGGTCACTTCGGGCAGGTGGCGCCAGCAGCGGCCGCATTTGTGGTGGGTGGTGCGAGAGATATGTACCTCAGGAAGGTAAGGTAAACCAGGAGTCCAAGATTGGCCCTGAATTTCATCGATCTTTGTCGCGGAAGCGATCAGGATTTCCTGCCAATCAATGTCCTGGGTTAAAGCAAAGCTATCTTCATACAGCCCAAGATTCAGATGTGCTTGGAGACCGGAGCCTATCAACTTGTCCCGGCGCTTGCCCTCAAGTTCGATGAAAACGGCGGCTCGTAAAGCCCGGACCATTTCCCAGCGTTCGATCAAATCTTCGTCGATCCAGTCTGCGGAAAGAAATTCCGGCCACTCCAGCAAATGCACACTACCCGCATCCGCAAACCGCGTCCCCCAAACCTCCTCCGCCGTAAATACCAGCACCGGCGCCGCATAGCGCACCAGCGCATGGAACAGCACGTCCAGCACGGTCCGATAAGCCATCCGCTTGGGATCGCTCGGCGCGTCGCAATAGAGGCTATCCTTCCGGATATCGAAGAAGAACGCCGACAAATCCTCGTTGCAGAAGTCGCTCAGCGCGCGGACGTAAGTGTTGAAATCATAGTCCGCCACCGCCTGCCGCAGCGTGGCATCCAGCCGCGCCAGCAGCGCCAGCACATAGCGCTCCAGCTCGGGCATCGCCGAAACCTCGACCCGCTCGGCCTCGCTGAACCCTTCCAGCGCGCCGAGCAGGTAGCGGAAGCTGTTGCGCAGCTTGCGGTATTGGTCGGCGACGCCTTTGAGTATCTCATCGCCGATACGGTGATCCTCGGTGTAATCGACGGTCAGCGCCCACAGCCGGATGATGTCGGCGCCGTTGGTCTCCATCACCTTCAAGGGATCGATGGTATTGCCCAGCGACTTGGACATCTTCATGCCCTTGGCGTCCATGGTGAAGCCGTGAGTCAGCACCGCCTTGTACGGCGCATGGCCGCGCGTGGCGCAAGCCTCCAGCAGCGACGACTGGAACCAGCCGCGATGCTGGTCGGAACCTTCGAGGTAAAGGTCGGCGAGCGGGCCGGTGTATCCGGCCGGGCGCGTCAGATCGGGCCAGCGCCCCGATTCGAGCACGAAGGCATGCGTCGAGCCGCTGTCGAACCACACGTCGAGAATGTCGGCGACGCGCTCGTAATCCTCGGCGCGGTAATCGGCGCCAAGATAGTCCTGCGCACGGGCCTCGTCCCAGGCATCGACGCCTTCGGCGCGGATCGCGGCGACGATCCGGGCGTTGACGGCGGGGTCGTAGAGATATTGCCCGGTCTGGCGGTGGACGAACAGCGTGATCGGCACACCCCAGGCGCGCTGGCGCGACAGCACCCAGTCGGGCCGGCCCTCGACCATCGCG
Organism: Sphingomonas palustris; assembly: GCA_026225215.1. GTDB lineage: Bacteria > Pseudomonadota > Alphaproteobacteria > Sphingomonadales > Sphingomonadaceae > Novosphingobium > Novosphingobium palustris. The sequence continues at coordinate 79,752 of JAMFSI010000110.1, forward strand.
CCGATGCGGTTGCGGCCTTTTTCGGGGATGAAGCGGGTGGCAGCGATGGCCTGCATCGCGGTTTCGCGCAGCGTTTCGCCATCATTTTGCGCCGCACGGATGTCGGCCTCGTTAGCGCAAAGCGGGGTCTGGCGGTCGATCACCTTGTCCATCGGCACGAACCATTGCGGCGTGCAGCGATAGATTACCTTGGCCTTGGAGCGCCACGAATGCGGGTAGCTATGCTTGTAGTCGGCGCTGGCCGCGAGCAGGCCGCCCGCTTCGCGCAAGGCGGTGCAGATCGGGCCATCGGGGGCGTTGAACTTGGGATTGATGACGCTGCCCTCGCCGCCGAGCCACGCCCAGTCGGCGCGGTACTTGCCATCGGCTTCGACCGCGAAAACCGGCGCGATATCGTTGGCCTTGCACAGCAGGAAATCATCCTCGCCGTGATCAGGGGCCATGTGGACGAGGCCGGTGCCGGATTCGGTGGTGACGAAGGACGAGCCGTCGAGGAACGGACGCGGGCGGAAGAAGAATTCGGCGAGCGGGGAAGTGGGGTGGATCGAGGATGCGGGTGGTGCAAGCCCCTCCCCTTCAGGGGAGGGGTTGGGGTGGGGCCCATCCCCATAAATCGAGCTGTCCGGCGAGGCCCCACCCCCGGCCCCTCCCCTGAAGGGGAGGGGGGATTCGAAGGCCTTCGCCATCGGGTGGCGGGCGATGGTGCCGGCGAGTTCGGCACCCTTGCCGAACCAAAGCGGTTTAGCAAATTGGTCGTTGTCAGGCGTAAATGCAGATCGACCTCTAAACTCATCAAATAGCTTTGCCGCTACTAGGATCGTGCCTTGCCAATAGGTATCTAGTTGGTCGCCCGAGGTGACTGTGCCAACACCCTCTTTCCGCATAAACTGTCGCCCTCGAATGGCCACATAATCAACCTCCGCCCCATAAGCGATCGCCTGATTAACCGGGATCGTCCAAGGCGTCGTCGTCCAGATCACCGCATAAGCGCCGACCAACTCTGGAATCTGCGACTCCACAATCTCGAACGCCACATCGATCTGCGTCGAGGTGATGTCCTCATACTCAACCTCGGCCTCGGCCAGCGCGGTCTTTTCCACTGGCGACCACATCACCGGCTTCGCGCCCCGATAAAGCTGACCGCTCTCGGCAAACTTCATCAGTTCGGCAACGATGGTCGCTTCCGCCTCGAAATCCATCGTCAGATAGGGGTGATCCCAGTCGCCATTGATGCCCAGCCGCTTGAGCTGTTCGCGCTGCTTGTCCACCCAGCCCCGCGCATAAGCGCGGCATTCGGCGCGGAATTCCGCTGGCGGCACTTCGTCCTTGTTGAGCTTCTTCTTGCGATATTGCTCCTCGACCTTCCACTCGATGGGCAGGCCGTGGCAATCCCAGCCGGGCACATAGGGCGCATCGAGCCCGAGCAGGTTCTGGCAGCGCACCACCATGTCCTTGAGGATATGGTTGAGCGCATGGCCGACATGGATGTCGCCATTGGCATACGGGGGCCCGTCGTGGAGGATGAATTTTTCGCGGCCGGCGCGGGCGTCGCGCAGCTTGCGATAGAGGTCTTCGCCCTGCCAGCGCGCGAGAATGCCCGGCTCCTTTTGGGGGAGCCCCGCCTTCATGGGGAAATCGGTCTTCGGCAGGAAGACGGTGGCGCGATAGTCGGGCTTCTCGGTCATGACCGGCGGCCTTTAGCGGGCGCCGCCGATTACTGCAAATAGCGGGTTGCACCCAATGAGCGCTGATCGGCCCCTCTCCGTCCGTCCTGAGCTTGTCGAAGCACTGTTCTTCTTTTCTGAAGCTTGCAGGGAAGAAGGACAGTGCTTCGACAAGCTCAGCATGGACGGGTGGGGTTCATGAGTCAGGCCTCGTATCAGGCCGGCTGCTTGCGGCCCAGCCACGCCCGCGCTTCATCGCAATCGCGCGCCATCTGCTCGGTCAGCGCGTCAAGCGAATCGAATTTTGCCTCGCCGCGCAGGAAATGCTCGAAGGATACGTCGATCTCCTGGCCATAGAGATCACCGGAAAAATCGAAGAAATAGGGTTCCAGCAACTCCTTGGGCGGATCGAAGCTGGGCCGAATGCCGAAATTGGCGGCGCCGATCACCGCGCGCCCGCCGGGCAACCGCCCCGTCACCGCGTAAATGCCATAGCGCGGGCGCAGATAATGGCCGGCATCGATATTGGCGGTAGGAAAGCCGATGGTGCGGCCGAGCTTGTCGCCATGCTGAACTGTGCCGCGCATGGTGAAGGGCCGGGTAAGCAGCGCGGTGGCGGTCTCGCAATCACCCGCCTGCAGCGCGGCGCGGATGCGGCTGGACGAGATCGGGCCTTGCGCATCATGCACCGCCGCCACCGCGCGCGCTGCCAGGCCGCAGCTGAGGCCGATTCGTTGCAGCAGGTCCGGGTTGCCGGCGCGGCCCTTGCCGAAGGTGAAATCCTCGCCGGTCACCACGCCCGCTGCGCCGATCTCGCCGGCGATCACGTCGCGCACCCAGTCTTCGGCGGGCATCGCCGCCATGGCGCGGGTGAAGTGAAACACCAGCATGGCATCGGCTCCAGCGGCAGCGAACAGATCCTGGCGCTGATCGAGTGTGGTCAAGCGAAACGGTGCAGCGTCGGGCTGGAAGACCCGCACCGGATGCGGGTCGAAAGTGGCGACGATGCAGGGGCGCTTTTCGGCCCTCGCCCAAGCCAGCGCCTCGCCCACCACCGCTTGATGGCCGCGATGAAAGCCATCGAAATTGCCCAATGCGAGGATCGCGCCGCGCAAATCCCCTGGAATGGGCTGAGTGTTATCGAGGCGAATCATATGCGACGCCATAGGTCGCGGCGCAGCGTGACGAAAGCATAGGCGGGGCGGCCATTTTCAGCGGCATGTTCCTCGCGCGCTTCCTCATGCCAGCCGTCGCCCAGCGGCGGCATATGCGTATCACCGGGGACATCGGCATGAACCTCGGTCAATTCGATGCGGCTGGCACGGGGCAGCGCCAGCGCGTAGATCGCCGCGCCGCCGAAGATGACGATATGCGGCGCGGCGGCGAGCACCAGCGCCGCCTCCAGCGAAGACGCGACTTCGGCGCCGTCGGCTTGCCAATCGGCATCGCGCGTAATGACGATATGGCGGCGACCGGGCAGCACACCGGGCAGCGATTCGAAGGTCTTGCGACCCATCACCAGGGGCTTGCCCATGGTCAATTGCTTGACCCGGCGAAAGTCGGCGGGAATGTGCCACGGCATGCCGCCGGCATTGCCGATCACGCCATTGGCGGCAACGGCGGCGACCAGGAAAACCTCGGGACGGGCAATCGCGGAGACCATGCAATCAGCCCAGGGTGAGCCGCGTGACGTGGCCCATCTTGCGGCCGGGGCGCGCTGCCGCCTTGCCGTAGAGATGCAGATGATTGGCCGGATCGGACAGGATCAGCGCCCAGTCCTCGGCGGCATCGCCGATGATATTGCGCATTTCGACCGCGCGCGCGGCCAGCGCAGTATCGCCGAGCGGCAAGCCGCAAATCGCGCGAATGTGGTTCTCGAATTGCGAGGTGACCGCGCCCTCGATCGTCCAATGCCCCGAATTATGCACGCGCGGCGCCATTTCGTTGAACACCGGCCCGGCATCGGTGGCGAAGAATTCCAGCGTCAGCACGCCGACATAGTCGAGCGCCTCGGCAATCTTGCGCGCCAGCGCCCGACCCTCCACGACCTCGCCTTGGACCAAGGGCGAAGCGGGGGCTGTCGAGCGGGCGAGGATGCCGCCTTTGTGAATATTCTCCGGCGTATCCCAGAAACGGATATCGCCATAAGCGGCGCGACACAGCACCACCGAAAATTCGGCGCGAAAATCCACGAAACCCTCGTAGATCAGCGGCGTGTCGGGCAGGCTGAGCGCATCGGCATCGGCGGGGGTCATGATCCGCCACTGGCCCTTGCCGTCATAGCCGTCGCGCCGGGTCTTGAGGATGCCGGGAGTGCCGATGCGGGCAATCGCTGCGGCGAGATCGTTCGGCGAATCGACCGCTGCGTAAGGCGCAGGCCTGCCGTGCAACGTCTCCGCGAATGATTTTTCGGACAAGCGGTCCTGCGCCGTCTCCAGCGCGCGCGGATGCGGCAGCAGCCTGGTGCCGTTCAGCCCGGCAAGCGGCGCCACCGGGACATTCTCGAATTCGTAAGTGATGACCGCGCAATCTGCGGCAAAGGCTGCCAGCGCTTCGGCATCGTCCCATTCGGCGCAAGTAAAGGCGGCGGCGACTTCGGCGGCAATGCTGTCTGGCTCGGGCGCGTAGATATGGCAGCGATAGCCGAGCTGTGCCGCCGCCATCGCCAGCATTCGCCCGAGCTGGCCCCCGCCCAATATGCCGATCGTCTCGCCCGGTGGGATCATGTGTGTAGCAACACCATCAGCAAGGCCGCTCGGCGACACCGGCGCTTTGCGCCGCGCGATAGGCTTGCAGCCGCGCGGATAGTTCGGGATCGTTGGTGGCGAGGATCGCGGCGGCGAGCAGCCCGGCATTGGTCGCGCCGGCCTCGCCGATCGCCAATGTGCCGACGGGAATGCCGGCGGGCATCTGCACGATCGACAGCAGGCTGTCCTGCCCCGACAGCGCCCGCGATTGCACCGGCACGCCCAGCACCGGCAGATGCGTCATGCTGGCGACCATGCCGGGGAGATGCGCCGCGCCGCCCGCGCCGGCGATGATCACTTTGAAACCTTCCGCTGCCGCACCTTTGGCGAATTGCACCAGCCGATCGGGAGTACGATGCGCCGAGACGATACGCGCGTCATAGGCGACGCCGAGCTTGTCGAGTGCATCGGCGGCGCATTTCATCGTCGGCCAGTCGGACTGGCTGCCCATGACGATGGCAATTTCGGGGGCGATTGCCGGAGCTGGCGAAATTTCGCTCACGTCATCGTTCCGAGAGATAATAGCGCTCGGTAGCGGCGAGCTTGTCGTCGAGTTCGTAAACGATCGGCTGGCCAGTCGGAATTTCGAGGCCGGTGATATCGTCATCGGAAATGCCCGAGAGATACTTGACCAGCGCGCGCAAGCTGTTGCCATGCGCGGCCACCAGCACGATTTCCCCGGCTGCCAGCGCAGGAGCAATCGCCGCCTCGTAATAGGGCAGCACGCGGGCGATAGTGTCCTTCAAGCTCTCGGTCTGCGGCACCTCGAGCCCGGCGTAGCGGGGATCACCCGAGAGATCGAACTGGGAGCCACGCTCGAGCAGCGGCGGCGGAATGTCGAAGCTGCGGCGCCAGACCTTGACTTGGGCATCGCCATGCTTGGCGGCGGTCTCGGCCTTGTTCAGCCCGGTCAGCCCGCCGTAATGGCGCTCGTTCAGCCGCCAGTCCTTGGTTTCGGGTAGCCACGCCCGGCCCACTGTTTCCAGCGCCAGATGCAGCGTGCGGATCGCGCGGGTCTGCACCGAGGTGAACGCCAGCGTTGGCAGCAGCCCCTTGTCTTTCAGCAATTGCCCGGCGGCGCGCGCTTCCTGCTCGCCCTGAGCGGTCAGATCGACATCCCACCAGCCGGTGAAGCGGTTTTCCAGGTTCCACTGGCTCTGGCCATGGCGGACAAGAATAAGACGAGGCACGGCGAGGCAGCTCCCTGAAAGCGCTGGGGTTGGTTGCGGCGGTTCATGCCGCCGCGCTCAGGCCGGTGGGCCTAGCTTTTCCCGGAGGATTTGGGAAGAGTGCCCGGATCGGGGGCATGTTCATCTCCGGCGAGCCCTCCTTCAGCCAATCCACGCGCCTGACTTTTACGCCGCCGCAGGTTTTCGCGCAGCTTCGCGGCCAACCGCTCCTCGCGCGAAAGCGCTTGTTCGGACGCTGGCAAGCGAGCGGAGTCAGGCGGATCGCTGCGATTTTCGGGCATGGCCCTTGTTGCCCGCAGTTGGCGCCAGGCTCAAGCCCCGGCTGGACAAAGCAGCGGTTGACAAGAGCCGGGGCGGTGGCCAATAGCGCGCCCCTGTCCGCAACGGTCCGAAAGGGCTGGCCGCGGCTGGCGGAATGGTCACGCTGCTGTAGCTCAGTGGTAGAGCGCATCCTTGGTAAGGCTGAGGTCGGGAGTTCAATCCTCCCCAGCAGCACCATTCAGTCAGGGGAAAACGGAGATTCGCGGCACGCGGCTCCGCCCAGCGCCAAAGCGGCGCGTTTGCGGGCCTTTCAGGCGAGATCGCTTTAGGGTGTGTTGAGATTCGGCTCAGGCTGCGAATCTCAACACACCCTAGATTGTCAGGACAGAGACGCTGTGGGGAGCGCCCAGTTTCGACCACTTTGAGGCGTCAGTCTCAGAAGGCTATATTGGTGTTCTGAGCCCTGCGGCGCTTGCAACGCCGCTGGTGCGCTGCATACACCATTTCTACAATAAGATTCGCGCGGTCAAATCAATACGGCGGTTTAAACCGATGTCATGGGCCCGACCCTAGCCCCGGAGGATGCAAGCTGTCCAAGTCTGGATCTATCATCTCAGCTGCGTTCGATCTGGTCGCCACTGAGGGGTTGGCTGAGCTGACGCTGCGTCCGCTCGCCGCCAGAGCCGGCACGACGCTGGCCCGCGTCACTCAGGAAATGGGTCAGAAAGAAGCGCTGATCGAGGAACTGGTGGCGACTGCCGCGCGTGAGGACGAAGCCTTTCACCGGGAATGGCTGGCACGGCTGGCGAGCTTGACCGTATCTGGCGTGCAAATGCGGGCGCTGGTGGTCGAGGCGGCGCTTGACGACTGGATCAATCGCAAGCGCCATCTTGCCTGTCTGATGATCGAGATGGTCCAGGAATACGGGCGGCGAAATGAGCGCTGCCCCAACCTCGAAGCCTGGCTCGGCGACGCGGGGGGCTTCTGGGCCGAGATGCTGTTTGACGATCCCCGTTACGGGATGCTCGCGATGGGCTACATCCTCGATGAGACTGGCTTTTCGCTTGGGGCTGGCGGCGACGCCAGATATATCCTTCTGCGCGGAATGTGCCTGCGCCGGTTGATCTCGGGAATCTTTCCGGGCGCGGGGGAGGAGGCGGGCTGGTCAGCCAATGTCGAGCAAATTATCGCCATGCTCCGCCCTGAGGAAAGCGAACCTACGGAGCTCGATACCAGCAAGCGCGGAACTATCGCTGCCGAGGCAGGCCGGCTCATTGTCGCGCGCGGCGTGGAGGCGGTAACGCACCGCTCGGTCGCGGCGGCAGCCAGCGTGCCGGCGTCGACCGTCGCGTATCACTTCGGTTCGCGCGACGAGATGGTCGTGGCCGGGCTTCACGCGATTGTCACCCGCTTTCGCCATGGTTTACGCGCTGGCGCAGATCAGGGGCAGGCCAGCACCAACTCGTTCCACGATCTGGCCAAGGCGACATCAATCATCGCCCTGGCTGCCTCCCGTCATCCGGGGTTGCGACCTTATGCTCTCGATATGCGACGGCGGCGGGGCGAAAACATGGACCGCGATGGGCTGCACGCCTTCGGACTACCGACGGATCGTGGATTTGACCGCTGTACCGCGCAAGTCCTCTCGATCGCCGTGTTTGGCATGGCGGTGCTCGGGATGGCGCAAGGGCCTTCGGAAGGAGTGCCACTGGGCGATGTTTTCACCCAGCTCGCTGAAAAATTGCACTGAGTTTGCCTCACCTGGCCGCAAGCCGCACCAAATACTCACCCGGGAGGGTTGCCCGGGGTGACTGGCGGGGGCCGTGTATTGAGCGGGCTTGAGATCGCGGCGCTCTCACTCCCCAGCTTTGTATTTGCGGGCTACGAACTGGCCCGCAAGACTTACCTGCCAGCCTGGCTGGTCCACGGCGGTGGCTTGAGCCTGGCTATGACCGGCTCGATCTTGACGGTGATGGCTATCTGGAGCGTGCTGATCGAACTGGGGTTCGGCATGATTTCGGACATCCCCGTCTTCGGCCTCGGACGTCGGCGCTTCTGGATTTTGGCCGGTACCGCGCTGCTCACCGCTGCCGGCGTCTGTTTACTATTTGCCAGGCGGGGAATGCCGGTTTGGTTCTGGATCGTATCGCTGCTCGGTTTGGCGGGCGGCTGGGTGCTGACAAATCTTACGCATGGCGCCTGGGCGCTGGAGGCGGGAAACGGCCCGATCGCGCGCGGTCGCATATTCGGCTGGCGAATGCAGGCCGGCATCGGCGGAGGCATGGTCTTTTCGTTGATGGCCGCGTTGCCGGGAGCATTTCGCACGGGATCGAGTGCCGAGCCCTTCATCTTCATTTTGGGATTAACCCTGCTTGGGGCTCCACTGGCGCATGGATTGCTCGTCGTAGCAGTACACGAATTCGAGACGGACAGGCGCGATCACCGGGCGGGCGGGCGGTGGTCCTTGTCGCACCTGCTTGAACCGCTGCGTGTCTGCATTGCTACGCCGGCTGACCGAACGCTGGCGGCACTGTTTGGTCTGGTCGGCGCTCGGGGAGCGCTTCTGGGTACGGGGTTTCTGTTCATGACCCGCGATGCTTTGTGCTTGCCTCATTGGAGCGCCATGCTGGTCACTATCCAGACGCTGGCCGCAGCGTTGGGGATTGCGATTGCGCTAACGCTGATTCGCCATCACTCGCCCCAGCGGCTGCTGGTACTGACTTTCATCGGCAATTTTGGCCTTGCCGCGGTGCTGCCCTTATTGCCGGCTGGCCTGCCGGCGCCCCTGATCATGTGGTCGGCATGCTCCGGCCTGATCTCGCCGATCGATTTCCTGTTGCTGAGAATTTTGCTCGGTGCGCGGTTGGATGAAGGCGGGCGCCACCAAGAAGCGGCTCCGCAGGCTGCCGCTTATTATGCGGGCTTCCATTTGCCTTTCAACCTTGCCGCAGCCCTGTCGCTCACGATTGCGTTCCGGATTTATGATTGGGCCGGATTTGTGCCGGAAAGCACGAGCGGCGCCTCGGCCTGGTGGGCACTTCAGTTGATACCAGCGTGCCTCGCTGCGTCATTGTCAGGCCTGGGGCTGGTGGCGCTTGCGGGCCTTGTGAAGTGCCAGAAAGCAACCGGGAAATCCGTTCCGATCGGCCGGAAAAGATCAATGGGAAACTGAACATTCGTTTTTATTATCTATTAATATAACAATATCATACTGAACATGTGTCTCATCGCTGTAACATTGCTCCCTTACCCGCAGGCCATCATCGCATGGGGGTAACGAATCATGACCATAGGCCGCGATCATCATTTCAGGGCCGCTGGCTCGCTGCTCGGGTCAAGCGCGCTCGCCCTCGCGGCGGCCGCCTTTCCCGCGATAGCCAGCGCGCAGACAACACCTTCCGAAACAGCCGCGGCTTCGCCCGGCGGTGTTGAGGAGATCGTCGTCACGGCGCAGCGCCGCGCCGAAAATGCGCAGAGCGTTCCGATCGCGATCACCTCGCTGAGCGGCAAGACACTCGAGGATTCCGGCTATCAGCAACTCACCGATCTGCAATATGTCGTGCCCGGCGTGCAATACGATCCGACCAACGGTGCAGCCTTCCAGATACGCGGCGTCGGCAGCACCTCGTTCGATTTTTCCAACGAGAAGTCGGTCAACGTCGTCGTCGATGACGTGGTCATGGATGCTCAGCGCGATAACGGGCTGATCGGGCTGGAGGATATCAAACAGGTAGAGGTGCTGTTTGGCCCGCAGGGGACGCTGTTTGGCAAGAATTCGACCTCGGGCGTGATCTCGGTCACCACGAACAATCCGGTGCTCAACAAGTTCTCGCTCAAGCTGAACGCCAGCTATGGCGAGCGCAATGACCGCATCGTCAACGGCACGATCAACCTGCCGCTCGGCCAGAACGCCGCGCTGCGGGTCAGCGCGTTCGAGCAGGGGCAGGACGGCAAGGGCGAGTATGTCACCCTCCATCGCAATCTCGGCCGGGTCGAGGAATACGGCACACGCGCCAAACTGTTGTGGGAGCCTGCCAGCAATCTTGAAGTGGTCCTTGCCGGCGATTACGAGCATCATGTCGATACCTCGATCCGCGTGCCGGTGGGCGGCCCGGCCGGGACGAACCCCTCGGGCAACACTTACGCACCTTCTGCGGCCGTAACGAATGCGGAAATCGCGGCGGGGGTTACGCCCGGCCCAGAAAACGCCAGCGATGCTGAAGGCTCGATCGGCGGGATCAAGACCGAAAACGCCTCGGTATCGCTCCATGTCCGATATCAGCTCGGGCGCGACACGATTACGTCGATCACCGCTTATCGCGGCACCCAATATTTCAACAAGACGCCGGCGGACCTGCTGCCTCTTAACCTCAACGCCTATATCCCCTACAACACCGGCGATCTGAACACGCGCAAGTTCAGCGAGGAACTCCATCTGGCCTCTCCGACCGGCGGCTTTGTCGAATATCTGCTGGGCGGCTTCTATAACAGGCTGTCCGCTAATCAGACCCAGCTGCAGTGGGGCACGCTTGGGCTTTTGCCTTCAGCCGGTCCGGCCTACTTCCCGGTATCGGGCGCCGTCGATCCCCAGACGGGCGCGTTGCTCGGCAACACCGCGGATTTCAACGCGCATAACCAGACTTTCGCGGCGTTCGGCCAGCTCAAATTCAATTTCACGCCCCAGTTCAGCCTGGTGTTCGGCGGTCGTTACAGCCACGACGGCAATGACCAGACGATCAGCTATTTCAACACACCTTCGGCGCCGATCACCGGCACGAACGCCGTGTTCCTCACCGGCCTCCCCATAGCGCCGGGGGTGACCTATCAGGTTGTCGGCAATGCCCCGGCGGCCGGCTATCGCACCGGGAGCCTTAGCGGCGATAAATTCACCTATCGCATCGCTCCGGAATTCAAGCTCAATCGCGATGTGATGCTCTATGCATCCTATTCGACCGGCTACAAGCCGGGCGGCATCGCCTATGTCGGCAACAATTATGATCCGTATCACCCCGAAACGGTCAAAGCGTGGGAAGTCGGCGTGAAGTCCGAATTGTTGGATCACAAGCTGCGATTGAACGCCGATGCCTATCTGGAGAATTTCACCAACTTCCAGGCAACGATCTTGACGCCAGTAATCAGCGGCCTGGCCGGCACCATCCTGGCCCCGGCGATCGGCAATGCGCCTGGGCTGCGCAGCCGCGGCATCGAGGGCAGTTTCGCTTTCCGCCCGGTCAGGGCCTTCTCGCTCTCCGGATCGGTCGGTTACAATGAGGCGTGGTTCACCAACTATGTCGCCACGCCCAATGTGCTGAACGCCGATGGTTCGATCAAGACGCCGGGAACCAGCTATACAGGTACCGCCCTTACCAATGCGCCGAACTGGACCGCCTCGCTCGCGGCCGATTACGAGAATGCTGTCCTACCCAAGCTGCTGCTGAAGGCGCATATGGATTATGCCTATCGTGGTGCGCTGCAAACGGTCACCGGCTCGCTGGAAGGCGGCAATCTGCTGGCGGCTCCAGTGGTCAACGCCAATGGCACACATACGCCGAATGCCGCCTATTCCTATGTTCCGGCCTATAGTCTGGTCAATGCGAGGGTCAGCCTGAGGCCGACCGACCGCGATCTCGAAATCGGCGTCTATGTGCGCAACCTGTTCAATCAATATTTCTCGACAGGCTGGCAGGTCTACGGTTCGCTTGGCTTGCTCCATTACACCTCGCCCGATGCCTATCGCACGGTGGGCGTATTCCTGAAGGCCGGGTTCTAGAGCGGGCAGCTAAGTTTGTTGTCGCATCGTTGTGGCTTGAGCTTGATAACGCGCAACCGTTGCGGGAGATCGTAATGACGGAAACATTCGCCCTATCCCGGCGCGGCATTCTAGGCGGCGGCAGCGCCCTGCTCGCGTCTGCCGCACTCGGACGTTCGGCATCGGCCACGCCGATAGTGACGCCCGCCGCCCGCGCCTTCCCCAAAAACTTCCTGTGGGGCACCGCCACCGCCGGCCATCAGGTCGAAGGCAACAACATCGCTTCCGACATGTGGCTGCTGGAGCACGTTCGCCCGACAATCTTTACCGAACCTTCGGGCGATGCCTGCGACAGCTTGAACCGTTGGGAAGAAGATCTCGACATCATGCAGGCGCTTGGGCTCAACGCCTATCGCTTCTCCGTGGAGTGGTCGCGCATAGAACCCGAGCCCGGCGCGTTTTCCAGCGCCTATCTCGATCATTATGCCCGCATCATCGAGGGGTGCCATAAGCGCGGTCTCGCTCCCGTTGTCACCTTCAACCATTTCAGCGTGCCGGCGTGGTTCGCCGCCCGCGGGCATTTCGGCGCCAATGACGGCGCAGCGCTGTTCGGGCGGTATTGCGACAGGGTGGCGCGGCGTCTGGCCTCGGGAATGGCCTATGCCATGACGCTGAATGAGCCGAACGCTGCCGCGCAATTGCATTGGGTCAAGCTTCCCGAGGCTTTCGGAGGCGCGATGCGCGCCATGTATGCCGCCGCCGCGCAAGCGATGGGCTCGCCCGCTTTCGCCAATACCACTTTTCAGAATTCCGACGCCTCGGACAAGCTCATCGCCGCGCATATTGAAGGGTTTCAGGCGATCAAGGCCGCGCGTTCGGACTTGCCTGTCGGGGTTGGCCTGTCACTCGATGATGATCAGACGCAGGGCTCGACTGTCGTGCGGGATGCCAAGCGCCTATCTGTTTACGCGCCCTGGTTCGCGGTGACCCGCACCCATGGCGACTACATCGGCGTCCAGAATTACGGCCGCCGCGTCTACGATGCCAATGGCCAGATTCCGCCGCCGCCGGGCAGCGGCGCGAGCGGCCGGGAAAACCTGCCGGAAGCTCTTGGAAATGCCGTGCGCTATGCCCATGAGCAGACGGCCAAACCGGTACTCGTCACCGAGAATGGTATTTCGGCGGCCGATGACGCTGTTCGTCAGCGCTATATTCCGCGCGCCATTGCCGGCCTGCACGCGGCGATCGCCGACGGTGTGCCGGTGCTGGGCTATATCCACTGGTCCCTGCTCGACAATTTCGAGTGGTTTTCAGGGTATCGCGAGCAGTTTGGCCTGGTCGCGCTCGACCGCACAACGTTCCAGCGCACCGTGAAACCCAGCGCCCATGTTTTGGAAGCGATCGCGCGCGCCAACGGACTCCGCGCGGAACAGCTGGGAGATTCTGTGTGAGAGTCTGCCCCGAAACTCCCGTTCCGGGGCAGATTTTAAGGCTGGCTTTGCGGGACGTCGCTTGATCCAAAAACGAACACCGCGTTTGCGGCATTCGGTGTTCACTTCTTGTCGGTGTAGTCGAGCGGCGGCTTGCGATCACCAAGCAGGGGGCGATAGATAAAATCCGACCCTTGGCGTTGAGTCAATTCCGCCTTGGCCGCCGCCAGTGCATCGGGGCTCAGAAACAGCTCAGCACCGGTTAGGGCCAAGGTTTTCGCTGCAACGATTGCACCTTTGACGCCAATGCTCGTGCCGCTGGCGGACGCGGCTTGCCAGGTATGGGGGCTAGTGCCCGATATCCAGGTCGCGGTTCCCAGCGAACTGGTGGGCACCGTCCAGCTTATGTCGCCCACGTCCGATGATGCGGGAACCTTGTGTCCCTGTTCGTATGGAGCAACCTCTTCCGGGCTGGATTTTACGCGCTGCGCCGGCAATGTCGCGGCAATAGTCGCAGCATAGGCGGCCTCTTGCGGGGTGTAGCTGAACCCGCCCACTCTCTTCAGATTGGCATAGACGATACGGCCCAAAGTATCATTCGGCAGATCGCCATAGCTACCGCCGACGACTTCGACGGATACGCTGGTGCCGGTCGCCAGCGCCGCGCCCTGGGCGGCTTTTTGCACGCGATCCCATACATCTTGCGTGATGGCCGGGTCATAATTGCGGACGTAATAGAAGCTCTCCGCGTGAGCCGGCACGATATTGGGCTGGTCGCCGCCATCGGTGATAACGTAGTGTATGCGCGTTCCCTCCGGGACATGCTGGCGCATGAAGTTGACCGAAACATCATGAATTTCAACCGCGTCCAGGGCCGAACGACCGCGCTCGGGTGCGACAGCGGCGTGAGAGGCAATGCCCTTGAAGCGGAACTTTCCCGAGATCACCGAAAGCAACTGAGCCTGAGAAGCGGTGTTGGCGTCGCCCGGGTGCCAGCTTAAAACAGCATCGACATCCTTGAGCAGCCCGTCGCGAACGAAATAGACCTTGGAAAAACCGCCTTCCTCAGCCGGGCTGCCATAAAGCCGGATCGTGCCCTTGATATGGTTTTGGTCCAGCCATTGCTTGAGCGCAATTGCCGCGGTCACCGATGCCGCACCCAGCAAATTATGTCCGCAGGCATGACCGGCGATGGCGCCCAGCGATTTCTGTTCGGGAATGGCCGCCTGGGACAGACCGGGCAAAGCATCGAATTCAGCCAGCAATGCAATCACCGGGCCGCCTGATCCGGAGCTGGCAAGAAAAGCGGTCGGGATGCCGGAAATACCTGGCTCAACATGGAAGCCCGCATCGTGCAGAGCCTTTTGCAGCTCTGCCGAACTCTTGGTCTCCTTGAAGCCGATCTCGGCATAATTCCACACGTCATGGGCAATGGTGGAGAGTTTCGGGCTGAGGGCATCGACCGAAGCCTCCAGTTTCTCGGCTTCGGCATCGGAGAGCGGCTTGGCGGAGACCGGCGCCGTGCCGGCCAGCAGCAGGATCGGCAGCAGCAAGGGGCGGAGGACGGAAATGGAACGCATGGGTTATTCTCGATTCTGAAGGGGTGGAGAGGGTCAATCGACTGAGCAGCGCGGCGTGATGGGTTGGCTGGCGAGCAAGCGCTTGGCGAAGGGCACCGAATCTTCGAGCGACAAATTGACCGTGCCGCTGTGATCATGGCCGGGGTAGAGATGGCCCTCCACCACCGTCCCGGCGGCACAGGCATCCTTGACCAGCGCGCGCTGACCCGGCGCGCCCGGATCCTCGCTGCCGATGCTGACGAACACCGGTTGGGCGAACTTCAGGGTCGGAAAGCGCTGCCAACTGTTCCACCAAGCCGCCAGTCGGGCATGGGCGCCAGGTTGCAACGCGTTGGCGGGGGTCAGCCCTTCAAGGTCGACATCGGCTTCGAGCGGGATGACGCAGGTGCTGCGCGCATGTTCGAACAGCGCTTCGCCACGCGGCTTGAAGATTTCCGCCGGTTTTAGCGACGGATCGATCTGTTGCGCGGCCAGCACCGAATAATATTGATAAGCGATGGTATCATCGACTTTGTTCGGATCGGCCGGCGGCCGCTGCAGCGGATAGGGCGGTGTATACATCGCCCCGGTGGAGACGGCGCCGAGCAGATGCAGCTCATGCGCGTAGGCTGGCGCATAGCCCAGTGCCGCGATCACCGTCGCCCCGCCCTGCGACTGCCCGACCAGCACAATCCGGTTTGACAGTAATGGTCGGTTCGACAGCGAGGGTTGCAGCTTGAATGCCGCCCGCACGCTGTCCAGCGTGGTATAGGCATTGGAGCGGTGTTCAGCGCCGGATTTGGCCCCGGCACGCCCACGCCCTGATAATCGGTTGCCACGACGGCAAAGCCCTCATCGAGCCAGCGATTCAGATAAGCGACATCGCGGTAAGCCCGCCCGGCCCAGGATGGGGCACAGCCATCGGCGACGCCAAGCGTACCATGGGCCCAGGCCACGACTGGCCAGCCACCGGCGGGTGGTTTGCCTTTGGGGATGAAAACAGCGCCCGATACAACGATCGGCGCAGACCCTCCCACCCCGTCAGTCGAGCTGTAGAGAATGCGGATATTCTCTTGCGCTTCGCTCAGCGATGCTTCGCGGGGAAGTGGTTCGCTGCGCAGCAATTGCCCCGGCTGTCCGGGAATATCGGCATCCCAGACATAGAAGGATGACAGGGAGCGATCGCCCTGTGCGTCGTCGATGGCGGGTCTATGTATTCCTGTCTGCGCTTGCGCTGCAGAGCCCATCAGGGCGGCAACCATCATGCCAGCGCATATCCTCTGTAACCAGTTCATCCCGCAACCTCCAACTGGGGGCAAGGCTGGCCAATCGGCCGCTTCACCCGGTGCCTCCAGGAGGATGCAAGTCTCAGGCCAATGACGTTAAGCCCGAAAAGCAGCCGACTTCAGCAACATATACCATGCTGCATTGCGCAAAATCCCGCAGCCCGCTGGTGAATACTCCGCAGCATGAGGCAGCCCTGCCCATCAGGCCGCGCGCGATCACGGCGAATGCGGCGCTTGGCATGGTCCCTGCGTAGCGGGCGCCGTTCGGATCAATTCCGATTGCATTGCATCGTCGGCCGATTGCCCTCGAGCATTCCACAGGGGAAAATTATGTTCGCCAGATATACGACCGTTGCTTTGATGATGGTTAGTACCGCGTGGCCTGCGCTGACTTATGCGCAACAGGCCGCGCCGGCTGCTGCCACCGATGCCAGCTCTTCCTCCAGCACCGATCAATCCGGCAACGGCACCGGCACCGGCAACGGCGACATCGTCGTCACCGCGCTCCGCCGCGCAACCCGGCTGGAACAAACCCCGGCAGCCATTACCTCGCTCAGCAACGACGCCATTCAGCAGAACAACATCACCGATCTTTCGGACCTTCAGCAAGTCGTCCCGGGCCTTGTGGCTACCAGCCAGGGTGCTGGCCTGAACGAACTCAGTCTGCGGGGTGTCCGCAGCAGCGCCGGCGACCAATTGGTGGGGCTTTATTATGACGAAACCCCCCTGAACGCTCCTCCTGGAACGACGACGGCGCAGGCATCTGCGCAAAGCGACGTTGATTTTTTTGATATTTCACGGGTAGAAGTGCTGCGTGGACCGCAAGGCACACTGTATGGCGCCGGCGCAGCGGGGGGCGCGATCAAGCTGATCACTAACAAGCCGGATCTCGAACATCTCGGCGGCACGATCGACCTTACCGGCAGCACCATCGACCATAGCGCCCAAGGCTATCAGGCCAATGGCGAGATCAACATTCCGCTGATTCAAGACAAGCTGGCAGTGCGTGTGGTGGCCTATCGCCGGTATACGCCGGGCTATATCGACAACTCTCACCTTGGCCTGAACCATGTGAACAGCGATGCGGCTACAGGGGGGCGAGTGCTGGTGCGCTACCAGCCGGTTTCCGCCGTCACCTTGGACTTCTCGGCGCATTTCGGTTATGAAAACGGCAAGGGCGATCCGCTCTGGGCGCCGTCTCAGGGCCTCTATCAGTCAGCAGATCTGGTTTTGCTGAAGTTCAGAGACAAAAACCGTTTCTACAACTTCACGGGGAATTTCGATCTGGGTTTCGCGAAGCTGACCGCGACAACATCCTATCAGGACCGCAATCTGCTGCAGACGCGCGATCCCAATCCGTTGTTCGCACGCACCTTCAATCCGGCAATCGCCGCCGCCGGGGGACACCTTGGCACGCCCTACGCATTGCCGGTCGAGTACTACCAACCCCAGGACATCGAAGACCTGACCTCGGAAGTTCGCTTGTCATCCGAAGGAAACGGTCCCTTCACATGGACGATCGGCGGATATTACGAGGATCGGCATTCTCATCTCACTTCGGATATAGCCAATGTGGCCAACCCGAGCATTGGCTACAATCCGAATTCCGACACCCTGCTGTTCGTGCGCCATGTCGTGGACGATCGCATTCAGAAAGCAGTATTCGGGGAACTGGCGTACACCTTATTCCACAATCTGACAGCGACGGGCGGCATCCGTTACTACGACTATCACAATACCGTGGGCGGTGATCGCACTTACAGCAATCCCGCCTACCCCGCCAACGCTGCATTCTTTGGCGCCTTGCTGCCCTTCACGGCTTATAATTCGCGCGACAACGGCCTGCTCTATCGGGGAAATCTCAGCTGGCAGGCCGATCACCATCTGCTGTTCTATTTCAATGCGGCATCGGGATATCGGCCCGGCGGCGTGAACCAGCCGATCGGCAGCGTTACCAATCTGCCCTACAATCCCGACAGTGTCTGGACTTATGAGGCCGGCGCCAAGGCAAGCTATCTGGGCGGTCGGCTGGAAGCCAACGTCGCGCTTTATCGCACCGACTGGTCCAACATGCAGATCAACCTGAACAGCGGCAGCTTTTCCTTCATCGGCAACGCCGGTTCGGCCCGGCTGCAAGGGCTGGAAGCGGAGTTGCATTTCGAGCCAGCCAGGGGCTGGTCCTTCGACACCGCCCTGACCACATCGTCGAACAAGCTGACTTCCGATCAGATTTTCAACGTTGCGAGTGTCGTTGGCAGTGCCTCGGGCAAGGCCGGCGACCGCGTGCCGAACGTCCCCGATGGCACGGTGGATTTTTCCAGCACGTATGAATGGGGGATCGGCAATGGGCTGAAGGCGCAGGTTCACGGCAACGTCAGCTACATCGGCAACTCCTACAGCGCCTTCAATCCGGGAACCAGTGCGGCTGTAGCCGGCTATTACAAGATCGGCGATTATGCCGTCGCCGGCGCCCGCATCGGGGTGAAAGGACCGAGTTGGTCGGCCGCTGTGTTCGGCAGCAATCTCTTCGACGGGAAAGGAAAAATCTCTGCTGCCAATACGCTGGGCGGTGTGACCGAGACGGTCCTCACCGTTCAGCCGCGGACTATCGGGATCAATCTGACCAAGAGCTTCTGATATAATTCTTTTCTAAGCAAGACTAATGAAGCTGCCGCCCGCATTTGCGGATGGCAGCTTCATTTTGCGAAAGTATCTTCTACTCCGCTCAATACATAGTGACGCAAACCACTTTACCCAGGATTGCACTTATAGCGTCTGATCCGAAATTGAGTTTCAGATCAGACGCTGAGACCCAAAGGCGGGTGAAGCTGGTATTGGCCACTGAGAAGAGTTGCTCACCCCCTCTCCCCAGTGGACGATCAACAAAAATCGATACAATCACCTGGATCAGAACTTGTAGAGCAGCGAAGCTCCCCAGGTGCGCGGGTCGCCATATTGGACATCATCGCCCAACACCGCTGCGGCGGATTGCGTAGGCGAATTGACAGCAGCGACCGAAGTAGCGGTGAATGCTGGCAAGGCGTGATTGATATATACCGTGTTTAGGAAATTATTGACGAACACCGAGGCGCTGAAACGATCGTTGGGTGCGATCCAGGTAATCCGTGCGTTGGCTAGTGTATAAGCCCTATTACCCAGCAGATAGCGACCGGGGGTCTGTGCCGGCTGGTCGTTCACATAGTAATATTGATGCGACGTATAGCGCGCATCCGCCTCCAGCTCGATCTTGCCGGCCTTCGCCAGCGGCAGGGTATAAGTGCCCCGACCGTTCAAGGTCAGATGCGGTGAGCGGACAAACTGATTTCCCGCAAGACTGGCCCCCCCGTTGATCACCTGGAATTGATCAAACTTTGTATAAAGGAGGCCCGCCGAACCATCCAGTTTCAGCCGTTCGGTGGGCGCAGCGGTGAGTTCGAACTCCGCGCCATTCGCGTGAGCCTTGGCTGCGTTTTGCAGATAGGAAACCGAAGTATTCAGCACCTGGGGGTTTGGGCCGACCACGTTGACCTGAACATTGCGGTAATCATAGTGGAAGACAGTGGCATCGAAGGTCAATTTGCCGTCGAAGAACGTCGATTTGTAGCCGCCTTCGAAGTCGTTCAACCGCTCGGGTGCCACCACGATCAAGGCTGCAGGCACCGCCGCCGCCGTGTTAAAACCACCCGACTTCACGCCATGAGCGAATTTGAAGTACAGCAGATTGTTACGGTCGATCTTGAACTGCGGGGTGATATCGTAAGTCAGTGCATCCCAGGTTTTCTTGAGTACATTGGAGAATGTGTTGAGGCCGCCAATCGCTCCGGTATAATTATCCCACCACTGAGAGTAATTGCTCCAGGTCGCCAAATTAGCATTTGGCCCCGTAGTTGGAGTGGCCGAACGAGCGAAATCGAGCGTCTTGGTCTCGCGGCTCCAGCGCAAACCGCCAGTTAGTTTCAGGGCATCGGTGAAGTTGTAAGTAGCGCTACCGAAGGCGGCACCGCTCTCGGCTTTATGCTCATAATCGATCAGGCTGTAAGCGGGAGCGCCAACATAGCCCGAGGCCGGCACGCTGCCCGCAGGCAAGTCGGCGGCATATGTGTCCGAGTGGATCTTCTCGTTGAAGTAGAACAGCCCCGTGATCCAGGTCAGCTTACCGGTTTGCGGCGAGGTCAATCGCAGCTCCTGTGTGAACTGGCTGGAATATGCGGCTGTATAACCCTCCGAGACGTTCAGTGGCGTATAGTCGCTGTCGGTTGCGCCAGCTGTGTCGAAGCGCTCATAGCCGCTGATCGAGGTCAGCGTGGTGCCACCGAGGTGGTAGTTTAGGTGCAGATTGCCGCCGATCTGACGATTATTGCTATAAACTGGGCTATTCTCGTCGATATCGTTGATATCGGTCGAGGGGATGTAACCATTTCGGACAACCCCGCTGGCAGCATAGCTGGCGGTGGTCCACAGGTCACCCCGCGTATCGTATTTGCGATAGTGGAAGCTTAGCAAGGCATCCAGGTTTGTGGCCGGCTGGGCCAGAAGCTGCACGCGGACATTGTCGTCGGTAATCCCGTTGCCCTTCTGCCCCGTGTACAGGTTGGTGAAACGACCGTCGCTGTCATCCAAGTGGAACGAGACGCGGGCCGCCAAAGCGTCGGGAACGATGACGGTGCCGATGCCACCTTCGGCGACCTTGTCGTCGTAGCTGCCGTATTCCAGCTTCACATAGCTGTCCTGATCGGCGGCGAAGGTCGGGCGTTCCGAAATGATGTTGATCGCGCCGCCGGTGGTGTTCTTGCCCCACAGCGTGCCCTGCGGTCCGCGCAAAATCTCGACCTGCTGGACATCGAACAACGGCAGACCAGTCGCATTCTCGTCCGAGATATACACATCGTCGAGATAAAAGCCCACTGGGCTGGCAAGATCGATTTGCTGCTGCCCGGCGCCGATGCCGCGGATCCACCAGCGCGGACGGCTGTGCTGGGTGGTGCCGGCCGAGGAATTCGGCGTCTGGGTAAGCAGTTCGGCAGCGGTTCCTCCGCCGAGGTCGTCAGTCCTGAACAACTCCTTGCTGAACGCGGTGACGGCGCTTGGCACATCCTGCAGGCGTTCCTGGCGGTGCTGCGCGGTCACGACGATATCCGCCGCCCCGGCGCCGTCGGCGGCATTTGCATCGGCGGCCGCGTTGGTGTCGGCAGCAGCAGCGTTCGACGTAGCGGTGGCGGCAGACGCTTCAGCGCCGGCTGCAAATGCCGGGCTGGTGATCAAAGCGGCTATCGCGAGCGCGCTGGCTCCAGACGCGACGGTCGTACGGAATAGGTTGGACAAGGATTCCCCCACTGGCTTACGGCCGCGGAATGCGCCCGGTCAACGGCACCTGCATGGCAAGCCCCGTGCCAAACCGAAATTTCATTTAAATTTCAGCTAGATATGGCCACGATCCTGAGGATCCTGGTTGCTTGACCGATGACCGTTGGTGCAATTGCAGCATCGCGTTCCAAGTGAATGCTGCAATTGCACCAGCCCCGCTACTCCGACAACGGCAGTATTCGCTTAGCTCGCCGGTTGGAGCTTTGCCGCCTGCTGGCTCAATACCGGGGCAGCCTGATCGTAGGCGGCATAGAGTGCAGCATAATGACCATCCTGCGCCAACAACTCGTCGTGCCGACCAAGTTCGACGATGGCGCCTTCGCGAATGACCGCGATACGATCCGCTTCCCGGATGGTGGCCAGACGATGGGCGATAATCACGCTGGTGCGCCCCTCGCACACCCGGCGCAGGGCTTTCTGAATCCGGCGTTCGGTGGCGACATCGACCGCGCTGGTCGCCTCATCCAGTACTAACACCGCCGGATCGGCGAGATAGGCCCGGACTAGACAGACCAGTTGCCGCTGCCCCTGGCTGAGCTGGGCGCCCAGTGCACCGACCTGGCTGTGATAACCATGCGGTAGCGATTCCAGCACTTCGTCTGCGCCCAGTTCGCGGGCCGCAGCGATCAATTCATCGTCCGATGCTGTGGGGCGAGCCAGGCGCAGATTATCGAGCACGCTGCCACCGAACAGGACATTGTCCTGCAACACGATGCCGACCTGGCGGCGTAAGCTGCTTTCGGAAATTTCCCTGATATCGTGCCCGTCGAGCAGTACCGCGCCTTCGTCGACATCGTAGAACCGGGTGAGTAGCTGGACGATGGTGCTCTTCCCGTGACCGGTAGGGCCGACGATCGCCAAGGTTTCGCCGGGCGCAACGGTAAGGTCCAGGCCATGGATCACCGGCCGCCCTGGCGGGTAGGAGAACTTTACCCCCCGGAACACGATCTCGCCGGTCAGGCGCGGTAGGTCGCGCGCGTCGGGCGCGTCCCTAATGTCGGGCTCGGTATGCAGCAGCAGGAAGATGCGCTGGGCACAGGCCGTGCCATTGGCAAAGCGCTCGAACAGGTCGGAGAATTCCTGCAAAGGTGCCAGGAACAGGAATACATAGAACAGGGCCTGCGTCAGCTGGCCCAGCGACATCGTGCCCAACGCAATGCCGCGCCCGCCAATCACCAGGGTCAGCGCCAGGCCGGCAGTGGTCAGCAGGCCCGTGTAAGGCGCGAACCAGCCCGAGCGGCTGTTGCCCCGAATCAGAGCCCGGTTGAAGTCGAGCAGCAGCCCCCGATAGGTAGCGAGGTTTTCCGCTTCGCGCCCGGTTTGCTGGATCAGCCGGACCCCGGCCACGGTTTCGACCAGATGCGCGGTGAAGCGGCTGCGGCATTCGGCGACGCGGGCCCAGCTCGCCTGGCTGACCCGCTTGAACAGCAAGGTCGCGATGATCAGCAGCGGCACCACCCCGGCAAGGCCAAGCAGCAGCGTTGGCGCGATATGCCACAGCAAGAATGCTGAAATCAGCAGCCGCAGAACGGCGGAGAGAAATTCGGGTGGCCCCTGGATCAACAGCGGCTCGAGCATATCGACATCGCGATCGGCACGGGCGATGATGCGGCCAGCCTTCGTGCGATCGAAATAACCCACCGACAACGTCTGGACATGGGCGAAGACCTGCGCGCGCAGATCGTTGAGCACGCGGATGGCCGC
This sequence comes from Sphingomonas palustris, assembly GCA_026225215.1. Classification (GTDB taxonomy): domain Bacteria; phylum Pseudomonadota; class Alphaproteobacteria; order Sphingomonadales; family Sphingomonadaceae; genus Novosphingobium; species Novosphingobium palustris. The sequence continues at coordinate 102,706 of JAMFSI010000110.1, forward strand.
CAGTCCGGCACAATATTGCGAAAACCCGCCGAGCGCGAAACGCAGGCTCCAGCTCGCGACCAGGCCTGCGCAAGCCCAGGCCACCAGCGTTGCGTCTATGCCTCCCGTGGCGTGGCGCAGACCTTTGTCGATCACGAAGCCGATCAGCAGCGGCCGGATAAAGATCACGACGACTTGTACCAGCTCGATCGCCGCCACGGCCGCGATCAATCGTCGCACCGGCCGTACCAGCGGGAACAGATTGGCGGTGATGCTCCGGTTCAGCGCCTTCTTGGCAAAGCGCTCCTCAAGCTCGATATCGGAGAGGGCAGAGTCGCCCCTGAAAGCGTTCACAGCGTCGCACTCCTCATCTCAGATCCCCATGAGCGCGCGGTAGGCCGAGTTCGACACGCTTAGCTGGTCGTGCGTGCCATTGGCGACGATCCGGCCCGAAGCCAGCACCAGCACGCGGTCGGCGGCAAGGATGGTCGACAAGCGGCTCGATACGATCAGCATGGTCGGCGGCTCGGATCGCCCGCGCAAAGCGCGGATATTGGCGATAGCGCGCCGTTCGGTGGCGGCGTCGAGCGCGCTGGTGGCATCGTCGAGCACCAGCAGGTCGGCCCCCGACAGCAAGGCGCGGGCCAGGCAGATACGCTGGCGCTGACCGCCCGAAAGCGTCACTCCGCGATCGCCGACCTTGGTCGCCAAGCCCTCGCCGAGACGGGCCAGGACATCGCCCGCAGCGGCTTGCTCCAGCGCGTCGATCAGTTCGTCCTCGCTGGCGTTGGGGGCGGCAAGCCGCAGATTGGCGGCCAGCGTGTCCGAAAACAGGAAGCTCTCCTGCGGCAATACATGCACGCGGCGGCGCAGCTCGCTCAGGGTCAGCGAACGGACATCGTGCCAACCCGCCGCGTCGCTGCCGACCAGCACGCGTCCCGCACCCGCTTCCAGCAACCGGGGCAACAATGAGGTCAGGATGCTTTTGCCGGCGCCGGTCGGGCCGACCAGCGCCACGATCTCGCCGGGGCGGATGGCGAAGGACAGATCATGCAACACCATGCCGCCATCACCGAGCGGCGCCGCGGAAATGTGCTCAAGCTTCAGCCCCAGCGGACCCGCCGGCAGTTCGTCCGAGCCGGAGACGATCCCGGGTTCGGCATCGAGCACTTCCCAAATCCGCGCGGCTGAAGCGCGGGCGTCGGCGATCACCTGCAGTAGCCGGCCGATCCCCTCCATGCGCAGCACCAGCGTATTGACCACCAGCATCGCCGCCACCAGCCCACCGATGCCCAGCTGATGCCGCGACACCAGCCAGGCGCCATATCCCAGCACCCAGGCGTGGCCGAGCGCCATCACGGCTTGCGGCAGTGGCACCCGCTTCGAGGCGTGAGCGATGGCCGCGCGTGCCTCATGGCGGAAGGTATCGACATGGGTGCGGAAACGCTCGACCCGAGCCTGCGACAGACCGAACGCCTTGATCACGCGAACGCCGTTGACGCCTTCCGACAGATCCTGAGTCACCGCGTCATAGGCGGCGCCAATCCGCGTATCGAGCCGCACCAGCGCGTCGGCCTGCGACCACAGCATCGCAATGCCCAGCACCATCAGCGCAAACGGGACTGCGCCGAGCCACGGCGACCAGCTGAACAAAACCCCCACCGAGATCACCACGACGAGGCCGGTCTCGAACATCTGGCGCCAGAAATTGATCAGCGCATCGCGCAATTTGTCGGCATCGCGAGTCATCCGCGTAACCATCTCGCCGACGCCGTGGCGCCAATGATAAGCGAGATCGAGCCGCTGGATCTGGGCGAGGATGCGCCCGCGCAGTTTGGTGAGCAATTCCTGGCCGATGGTCAGCGACAGCAGACCAGCGCCATATTGCACGACGCCGCGCGCCAGCGACAATGCCATCAGCACCACCGCCCAGTGCCAGGCGCGCGAGTAGTCCAACCCGCCAGCGATGTGGCGCACCAGTCTGCCGCCACCCGCCTCCTGCACCGCGCGGCCGACCAGCACTTGCTGGCCGACCAGCGCGACATTCACCGCCGCCAGCAGCAGCGCGGTAGCGGTAAAGCGCAAGGGCATCTCGCGATAAATCGCCAGGCACCGCAACAGCGGACTGCGCGCCAGGAATGGCGCCTTACTCCCCCCGCTCACCACTTGGCCGACCTGTTAGCCAACCAGCGCTGCGGGAGCGCGGATCAGGCCCAACCGTTCCTGCGCCACTTCGAGCGCGCGCGGGTCGGCCCATTCATTGACGTCGAAACTCTCGGGAATGAAGCCCCAGCGATGCAGGAAGTTGGTGAAATCCTGGAGCGCGACAAGTGATTGTTCGCTGAGATCGGTTTTGAGCTTGGTCTGGGCGTCGTTGCCATAAGCGACCTGAACCCAATATTCGCTGGCATTGGTTTCGCGCGCCAGATAGCGACGCACCTGGTCGGGGTTCTCCTGCGCCCAGGCTTCTGCGCGCAGCACTTGTTCGACGATCGTCACTGCGGCATCGAAGTGATGCTCGACGAGGTGGCCATCCACTGCCAGCGTGCGCGGCGTGCCATTGTTCGAACGCACCAGCGGGTCGGGATGCGCGCCGGTATCGATGACCGTGGTCAGCCCGAACTGGTGAGCGACCTGCGCCCCGTGCGCGCCTTTCAGGAAAATCGCATCGACTTCGCCGCGCAGCAGCGCGATGACTTCGAGGTTATTGGCCCGGCCCCGCCCGGTCGAACGCCCGCCCCAGGCCAGCGTGCCGCCGCGATTTTCGGCGCGGCCTTCGCTGTAATGGGTGTCGATGTCCTGATCGACCAGCTCGACATCGGACACTTCCAACCCGTCTAGGCGCAGGGCATTTTCCAGGCCTCGGATCGCTTGCGCGCGGCTGAAATCGATCTCGACCTGCTTCCAGTTGGGCAAGCCGAAGCGGCGACCCTTGAGTTCGCGGGTGCTGGTGATGCCACTTTCCGGGCTCGCCAGGATCAGCTGAGTCTCATCGGCCCAGGACAGACCGAGCAAGCGCGTGTCGCGTCCGCGCGCACGGGCGCTGATCGCCGGAATATTGCCGCCGTGCCGGACTGAATTCTGCAAAGTATGGCTGAAATGCGATTCGCGGGTGGCGAAATCATTCGATTCTATCAGCGACGAAACCTTGGTACCCTGCTGCGCGAAAGCCTCTTCCAGCCACCCCTGCTGGATGGCGATGCCGAGCCCGGTCGGCACCGGGCAGCGTGTGTACCATAGCGTATCGAGATGTTCGGACATGGTAATGTTCCTTTCTAGACGTTCTTGATTCAATCTGGTCGCTGAAATCCTCCCCCTCCGGGGTAGGTGGCAGCCCGAAGGGCTGACGGAGGGGGTAGCTCAAAGGACGAACTTCTCTCCCGGATGTTTCACCCGGCCCGCCCCCTCCGTCTCGCTGCGCGAGCCACCTCCCCCTCCGGGGGAGGATTTTGCGTGGGCGCGTCGATGGGCCATGTCAGGCGACGAGCGCCGGCTGGCGCTGATGAGCAGCATTGGGATTTTCCGGGCGCGGCAGGTGCAAATGCTCGCGTAGCGTCGTGCCTTCGTATTCCTTGCGGAACAGCCCGCGACGTTGCAGTTCCGGCACCACTTGATCGACGAAATCCTCGAGCGAGGAAGGCAGCAGCGGCGGGATCAGGTTGAAGCCATCGGCGGCGCCGCGCTCGAACCAATCCTGCATGGCGTCGGCGATATCGGTCGCCGTGCCCAACACCACCCGGTGACCGCGCACCGCGTTGAAACGCAGGAACAGCTGGCGGATCGTCAGGTTCTCGCGCCGGGCCAGCGCGGTCAGCTGACGCCAACGGCCCTTGCCGTTTTCGGGCTCGGGCAGATCGGGGAGCGGCCCATCGAGCGGATAAGCGCTGACATCGTGGCCCATAAGGTTGAGATCACCGGAGAAATCCACGGCTTCTTCGAGCGCGGCGAACTTGTCCTGCGCCTCCTGCAAGCTGCCGGCGATGGTGAACGACAGGCCCGGCATGACCTTCAGCGTATCGGGATCGCGGCCATAGCCGACGACCCGCGCCTTGACGTCGGCATAGAAAGCCTGAGCGTCCTCGATAAATTGGGCCGCCGCGTAGATCATCTCGGCATGGCGGGCGGCGAAATCGCGCCCCGTTTCCGAATTCCCCGCCTGTGCGAATACCGGATAGCCTTGCACCGGGCGCGGCATGTCGAGCACCGAATCGAGATGATAATAGGGCCCGCGATGATGCACCGGATGGACGGCATCGCGGCGCAGGTAGATGCCACTATCGCGGTCTGCGCCCTCGAAGGCGTCATCCTCCCAACTGTCCCACAGCCCTTTCGCCGCGGCGACGAAATCATCGGCGCGGGCGTAGCGCTCGGCATGGCTCGCAGGTTGATCGACGCCGAAACTCTTGGCGGCGCCGTCGGCCAATGAAGACACGATATTCCAGCCGGTGCGTCCGCCGCTGATCCGATCGAGCGAGGCAAAGCGCCGCGCCAGCGAATAGGGTTGCTCGAAATTGGTGTTCACCGTCGCGACAAGGCCGATGCGGCTGGTGATGCTGGCCAGCGCAGCGATCACCGTGAGCGGCTCGAAATCGAGGAAGGCGTGGCGCCGCTCGATGCCCTTGGTCGAATCCCCGGACTGTCCGACGAAATCGGCGAAGAACGCCGCGTCGAGCTTGCCGCGCTCAGCCGTCTGCACCAGCCGCGCCCAATGCTGGAAATCGGGCAGGCCCGCCGGCGCGCTACCGGGCTGGCGCCACGCGCCGGGATGATGCCCGTGACGGGTGAGGAAGACGGCAATCGCAAGCTGGCGTTTTTGGCTCATGGCTAATCCGGTCGTGGCAGAAGAAACGGGGCCGCCGCCTGGCAGGCAGCGGCCCCGTGGATATTATTCGGCAGGTTCGACGGCAGGCTCGCGCAGCACGATCTTGCCGTCATCGGTGACATGAGCGTCGGGCGGCACGAGCTTGCCCATCTTCCACTGCTGTTCGAGCACGCCGGGGCCAAACGGCTTGGAGCCACCCAGCGCTGCCGCCAGCACCTGGAAGCGCGCGCCCTCTTCGAGCAACACGATATTGTTCACCAGATGGCGCAGGCCTTTCCAGCTCCACACCGTCGCGCCGCCATTGGCCTCGACGATCGCGGGCACTTCGTGATCGACCTTGATCGCGTCGAGAATGAAGTCGGCCTCGCTCTGGCGCCGGTTGATGTAGACCGGCAAATGCGAGGTAAAGCGGAAGCGACGGTTGGGCACATAAAGCAGCGGCAGCTCGGCATGCGCCTGCGAATAGGCCCCCAGATGCGGGGCATGGACATGGCTGATCGCCGCGAAGTCGGGATGCGCCTTGAACAGCTTAAGGTAGCGCCCTTCGCCCGAGGGCTGATCGCCCCATTCGGCCTGCCCGTCGAAATTGAGCACCGTCGTGATCGGCGCATCCGGATCCTCGGCCCACAGCCCGGCATAGCCGAACGTGACGATCCGCTCTTCGCCCGGCACGCGCACGGCAAAGCCGACCGTGCCCGAAGGCGAGATGGTGTGGGTTTCGCGCAGCAGGCGAAACGCCTTGCGCGCGTCGGCCTCGGTTTCGCGGACGAAAGCAATCGTGGTCTTGGAAAGTCCTTGAGTCATGGCAAGTCTCCTCAGGCTGGAACGGTATGTTGCGGAGCGGGAAGGTTGGCGTTGAAGGCAATCGCTGCCGCCAGCGGACGCGGATCGATCCAGTCCGCCAGGGCAAAATCGGCATCGAGAAAGCCGTGCGTGAACAGGAATTTCTTCTGTAGATCGAACAGCGCGAGGCGCTCCTCGTCCAGCGTCGGCTTCAACCCCTCGTGCAGCTTGGCATAGGCCTGGTTGACCGACGCGGCGCTCGCGGCGGTCTCGAATTCCAGGATTTCGCGCAAGGCATCGGGCTGGTCTTTGGCGAAGTCGGCGGCGCGCAGCGTCACCGCGAGAAAGCGCACGACGAGGTCGAAGTGATCGTCGAGCAGGCTCTGGTGAACGGTGATCGGGCGCGGCGTGCCATTGTTGACGCGAAAGCGGCGGTCGGCGATGGCATCGAGATCGACGGCCACTTCCAGCCCGGCCTCGCGCGCGGCATCGAGCGCCGAGGCGCCCTTGACGTAGATCGCATCGACCGTGCCATCGACCAGCGCCTGGACCGGCCACAGCCGGCCGAGCCGGCGATCTCCCGCCGGGCGTAGATCGCGGCCCGCACCGCCGACCTCGCGGGTGTGATCGGGGGTTTCGATCAGTTCGACATCGTCCAGCGTCAGCCCGACCGATGCCAGCACGCCCTTATAGCCGGCCAGCGACATGCCTCGGGCAATGCTAGTGCCGCGGACATGCTCGGCGATCGGATTGCGATTCCAACCGGGCAGCGCCAGGCGCTTGCCCTTCAAATCCTCGGCCCGGGTGATGCCGCTGCCGCCGCGCACGAGAATGAGCTGGCTTTCTTCGATCCAGGTCAGGCCGATCAACCGGGTCGGTTCGCCTTGCGCCCGCGCACCGAAGGCCAGCATATTGCCGCCCTCACGGATCAGCGCGGGCAGGCGGTGATCATAATGATGCCGGGCCAGTTCCGAGCCCGATTCCTGCAGCGTGCGCAGCGCGATACCGTCAGCGGCGAAGGCCTCGGTCAACCAGCCGAGCTTGTAAGCGATGCCGGTGGCCGTAGGCACCGGGCAGCGGGTAAACCACAATTCGTCCAATCGGGCCGTTGCGGCAGGCTGGCGCTGAAGCGCAGTGGACATGGCAGATAACCCCTCGTCAATTGAACCGAAGGATCACTCGCAAGGGCCATGCCAAGCGCGAAAGTGCTAAATTGCGCCGTTTTCGCGCACCAAAATACTGCCCGCTGCGCGATATTCAGCAGCAGCTATGGTGGTTTTTCACCGCTGACGTATTATGCCAAACTGCCATGGCCGAAATCTATCCCGTCCATGCTGAGCTTGTCGAAGCACTGCCTTGTTCTTCTGATGAGCCCAAGAAAGAAAGACAATCCTTCGACAAGCTCAGGACCGACGGGAAAAGGTTTGGGCCGCGATTAGCGCAACCTATGGTATTAGATCAGCCCCAAATTCTTGAGATAAGTCCGCACGACATTCCGGGTGACGCCAAGCGCCTCGGCCGTCTTGATCTGGTTGGCGCTGCATTGGCGGAACGCTTCCGTGACCGTCGTGCCGATCAGCCTTTCGAGCAAGTCCGCATGGCCGCCCTGCAACAGCCGGCCCACCAGCGGGCGCACCAGATCCTCGAGCGCAGCACCGGAATCATTGAGCCCATCATCGGGCGGATCATACGCGAACCGCGCGCCCAACCCCAGATCCTCCTCCTCGATGCGGCCATCCTGGCAGACCAGCGTGCCGCGATGAATGGCGTTTTCCAGCTCGCGGATATTGCCCGGCCAGCCGTAACCGAACAGCGCCTCCTCGGCAGAAGGGGTAAGTTCCAGGCGGCTCGGCTCGTGCCGATCGCCGTAGACCTGGAGGAAGTGGCGGGCGAGCGGCAGGATGTCGGCGCGCCGATCGCGCAGCGGCAGCAACGGCAGGGTCACGACTTGCAACCGGTAGAACAGATCGGATCGAAACCGCTTCTCTTCTACCTCCCGGTGCAGTTCGACATTGGTCGCGGCGATCACCCGCACATCGAGCTTGATCGGGGTCCGCGAGCCGAGACGGACCACCTCGCGCTCCTGCAGCACCCGCAGGAGCTTGACTTGCAGCGCCAGCGGCAGATCGCCGATCTCATCGAGGAACAGCGTACCGCCGTTGGCGGCCTCGAACCAGCCGGGCCGCGCCGCCAATGCTCCGGTGAACGCACCGCGCTCATAGCCGAACAATTCACCCTCGATGAGCGATTCGGAAAACGCCCCGCAATTGACTGCGACAAAGGCCGCGCCCGCGCGCCGGCTACGGGCATGGACATAACGGGCGACCAGCTCCTTGCCGGTGCCGGTCTCACCGATGACCAGGACATTGGCTTCGCTGGGAGCCACTTTTTCGATCAGCGGCAATATCTTGCGTGAGCGCGGATCGGTAAACACCAAGGCCCGGGCACGCGGTCCGGTGGCGTGATGATCCTCCGATTCAAAGGCCAGCAAGGGACGGCCATCAGGGCTGACGGTCGAGACCAGACCGCCTAAACCTTCGCCGACGAAACGATCCTGCGGCACCACGGCCATACTTCCTCCCGAGTTGCCGGGAGATTACCAGATTATTCTCTACCTTGTTAGTAGAAAAACAATTGCCAGGCCTAGCGCGGCTATTGCGCCGCCGTTTGAATCGGCTCGGCATCGCTGGCCAGTCGCTGGATTGCAGCCGCCAAAGGGGCAGGATCGACCCAGGATTGGACATCCACCGGCGCTGTCAGAAAGCCCTGCGCCCAGAGGAATTGCGCCTGAATCCGCAGCATGTCGATGCGATCGGCTGAGAGATCGGGATGCAACGCGCGCAGGACATGGCTGCGATAGGCCGCCTCGACGCCGCCCAGGCCCGAGAGCGTGTCGCGTGCCAGGATCGGCTTGAGTTCCGCCGGGTGAGTGGCGGCCCAATCGGCGGCGCGCAGCGTCTGGGCGAGAAACCGCACGACCAGATCGAAGTGATGGTCGAGCATATGCTGGTGGACGACGATCGGGCGCGGGGTGCCGTTGTTGATCCGCGTCATCCGGCTCGGATAGGCATCGAGTTCGACCGCAGCCTCGAGCCCCAGTTCCGCTGCCAGCTCGGCGGCCGCCGCGCCTTTGGCATAGACCGCATCGACCTTGCCCTGCGCCAGCCATTCAAGGCCGAGCCATAATCGTCGCATGCCCTGGGCGCTGGTCGATTCGGATGGGGGGGCTGGCACTTCGACCAGCCGCACGTCGTCCAGCGTCAGTCCGCCGAGTGCGAGCGCGCTGGTAATGCCGCGCAGCGCCATGGCGCGGGCAATGCTTTCGCCCGGCGTGCGGCTGAAGCCGGGCAGGGCAAAGCGCATGCCTTTGAGGTTCATGGGCTCCAGCACCGGGGTATCCCGCCGGGTCATGATCACCTGGCGCTCGTCGATCCAGGTCAGGCCGATAACCCGGGTCGGCGCGCCCAGTGCCCGCGCCGCCAGCGCCTTGATGTTTCCACCCTCGCGGAACAAGTGCAGCCCCAGATGTTCGGGATCGGCGGTGACGATATTGAGACCGCCCTCATTCACGCGCCGCACGACGATGCCGTCGCCGGCGAATTCCTCGCTGATCCAGCCGAGCGCCCAGGCCACGCCCGATGCCGCTGCCACCGGACTACGCGTCATCCACAAGGATCGGGGCAATTCAGGGCTCGGCACTTCAGGCATGCTGTTCTCCCTGGCCCGCCCGCGATGACACAGAATGGCGGTCTTATCTCGATACAAGACTATCGCCTGGCAAACCCCGTGCCAAGCAGCGTAAATCAGCGGCGCTCAAGGATGAATGAGCGAAAATTTGCCGCGCTGTCAGTCAGGGCGCTGGGATTTGCGCAGCCAGGATGGTGCAACTGCTGCAAATTGCGCAGTCCGCCCGCTTACACCCCCCCGCCCCACTGCCCCAGCCCCAGCAATTACGCCGCGATGGCGAATTGGCACGCGTGGTGCATCGTTCAAGGCTGAAGCTTCAGACCATGCTTGCGGAAAGGCAGTACCCAGTGACAGAATCCAAGAGCGGATCGAGCTGCAAGCCATCACGATGGAGCGCGCTCGCGTCTTGGCTCCGTCAGGGGCGCTCACCACGCCGAACGGTGATCGTTGCATGCCTGTCGCTACTGATGACCGGGGGCCTCGCCGCTTGCCACCGCTCCGGCGCCAACGCTCCACAGACCGTTACCCTAGCTTCGATCGCCTATCCCGACCAAGGCCATCAGGTCTACAACGGCCTGACCGGGGTGGTTGTCCGCGATGGCTGGCTGAAAGGCGAGCTTGCCAAGCGCGGCATTGCGCTGGCGGTCACACCGGTGCCGACCGCGGTCGGCGCGCCGCTCATTAACGAGGGCTTCTCGGCCAAACGCATCGATTTCGCCTCTTACGGCGATTTTCCGGCGATCATTGCGGTTGCCGGGGGCGTTCCGCTCAAGCTGGTGGCGCCGCTGGGCCAGGGCCAGGACGTCTATCTGGTGGTGCGCAATGGCATAAACGCGCATTCGATCGCCGACCTCAAAGGCAAACGCATTGCGCTTCATCGTGGGCGCCCGTGGGAGCTGCCGTTTTCGAAACTGCTCGATGCCAATGGTCTCAAGCCAACCGATTTCACCATCGTCAATATCAACCCCGCCGCTACGCCAGCGGCGCTGGCCGCGGGCAGCGTCGATGCGGCGGTGCTGCTGAATGATGGATTGCTGGTAGAGAAGAAAGGCATCGGCCATGTCATCTGGTCTACGGCGCAAGCACCAGCGGACTGGAAAATGCGGGCGGAGCTGTTCGGTCGGGGTGGCTTCGTCAGCGAGCATCCCGACCTCACGCAGCTCGTTGTCGACGCTTATATCCGCGCCGCTGCCTGGTCCGCGCAGGACGCCAACCGGGAACAAGTGATCCAGGATGCCTCGCGCGGCTTCCTGCCCGTGGATATCATCCGCAAGGAGTACGCCAGCGCCACTTACCCCTGGCGCGAGCGTTTCTCGCCGATTTTCCGGCCCGACGTTGGCGCTCATTACCACTCGGTGGCGGCCTATGCGCTGGCACACGGGCTGGTGCACGACCAGGTCGATGCCGATGCACTGCTCGATGATCGCTTCGTCGCCAAGGCGCTCAAGGATCAGAAGCTGGAGGGGTTCTGGGCGGCCGGCAGCGTAAGCGGAACCCATTGATGGCCACCGCACCCGCGAGCTTTCTGCCTTCTGGCTCCCGGCGCCCGGGTTTCAAGCTCGGGCCGCTGCCACAGGCCCTAGTACCGCCGCTGGCGCTGTTCGCGGTGTGGCAACTGGCCTGCCTGACCGGACTGTTCCCCGAGCAGGTGCTGGTGCCGCCTTCCACTGTGGCCCGCACGCTGGCCCGCCTGGCCGCTTCGGGCGAGCTGGAGCGCGATGTCGGAGTCAGCCTGCGACGCCTGCTGGTCGGCTTTGGCGCGGGTGCGCTGACCGGCCTGGCATTCGGCGCTGCAACCGCCTTGTCCCGTTGGACTGAAGCCGCGTTGTGGCCGCTATTTCTCTTGCTGTGGCAAGTGCCGGTGATCGCCTTCCTGCCCGTGCTGGTGCTGTTTTTCGGTATCGACGAAACCTTCAAGATCACCATTGTCGCACTGGCGACCTTCTTCCCGGTGGCGCTCGCCACTTTCGATGGGATCAAAAGCGTGCCGCGCGCCTGGTTCGAGGTGGCGCAAGTCTACCGCACCCGGCTGCCCGACCTACTTTGGCGTATCCTGGTGCCGGCGACGGTGCCGGCCATCCTGACCGGGCTACGCGTGGCGATCACCCGGGCGTGGGTGGTATTGGTCGCCGGCGAATTGCTCGCTGCCGACAGCGGCATCGGCCAGTTGATGGAGACCGGGCGCCAGCTGTTCCAGATCGATGTGGTCCTGGCCGGGGTGATCACCAGCGGCGTTATCGGTTTCCTGCTCGATCGCTGCGCGCGCGCGCTCGAGGCGCGCGCCACCCGCTGGAAAGACGCATGAGCCTGCTCGATCACAAGCCCGCGCGCTTCGCCGTCGGCCTGGTTGCGCCTGCGCTGCTGCTCGCCTGGTGGCAGTGGCAGGCAAGCCGTGGCGGCAGCAACGCGGTCGCCTTCGCTTCGCTGAGCACGGTCGGAGGCGCCGCCAGGGAGTTGATCGTCAACGGCACTTTGTTGGCCGACGCCGCCGCGACGTTGCAGCGCGCGTTTACCGGCCTGGGCATCGGCGCAACGCTCGGCATCGCTTTGGGCATAGCGATGGCGATGTGGCCGCTGCTCGACCGGCTGCTCGGGCCATTGCTCAACGCCTTGCGGCAAGTGCCGATGATCGGCTGGCTGCCGTTGATCGGTCTGTGGTTCGGCAGTGACGAGGGATCGGAACTGATCGTGATCTGTCTCTCGGCGTTCTTTCCTGCGATGCTCAACGCGCACGCCGGCGTCGCCCAGGTCGAGCGCCGCTATCTCGAGGTCGGCCAGATCTATGGTTTCTCCGCCAGCCAGCGGTTCCGGCGCATCCTGCTTCCCGCCGCCATGCCGATGTTGCTGACCGGGCTTACGCAATCCCTGGCCTTTGCCTGGATCGCGGCCATCGCCGCAGAATTGCTGATGGGCGCCAGCGTGGGCCTCGGTGTTACCATGCAGCAAGCCCAGACCCAGCAGCGGCTGGACATCATCCTGGTCACGATCGCCGTCACCGCCGCGATCGGCTTCGCCATCAACCAGCTTGTCTACCGCATTCGATCCAGCCTGCTCGCCTGGCAAGCGCCGGCGCAGTGAACAGGAGCCAGCCTATGTCGTTCGAGCCAGTGCCCCAGCGTCCGCCCCATCTTTCTCAGACCGGGCCTCAAACCGGGATTGCCGGCGCGGAGTCCGCGCGATCGGCGCGCGGGGCTCTGACGATCAGCAGTCTCGACAAAAGCTTCACCATCAGCGGCACGGCGCGCAAGGTGCTCGATGGCATCAATCTCACCGTTCGCCCTGGTGAATTCGTCAGCATCGTCGGCGCGTCGGGCTGCGGGAAATCGACTCTGTTGCGGCTGATCGTCGGGTTGGACGACGAATATACCGGCGAAATTCGCCTCGATGGCGAACGCGTCGCCACCACGAGCCTCGATCGCGGCATCGTGTTCCAGGACCACCGCTTGTTCCCCTGGATGACACTGGAGCAAAACGTCGAACTGGCGCTGCTCAACACCGATGTGCCCAAATCGCGCCGCGCGCAGATCGTTGCCGACCACATCGCGCTGGTCAATCTCACCGGCTTCGAGAAGGCTTATCCGCACCAGCTCTCGGGCGGTATGGCGCAGCGCGCCGCAATCGCCCGAGCCCTGGTGACGGAGCCCAAGCTGCTGCTGCTCGACGAGCCGTTAGGCGCCCTCGATGCGCTGACCCGCGTTCATGTCCAGAACGAGTTGCAGCGGATCTGGATGCAGCAGCGCTCGACCATGGTGATGGTGACTCACGACGTCGAAGAGGCGCTCTATCTCGGCGATCGGGTGATCGTCATGACCCCCCACCCCGGCCGCATCCGGCGGATCGTCGATGTCGATCTGCCCCACCCGCGCGACCGGCGCTCGCCGGTGTTGCACCGGCTCAAGGATGAGATTCTCGCTGAACTCACCGCGGCGCCGACCGACACGACCGACGACGCTCGGGGCAATCTCGTGCTCCTGCCTACCCGAGAGGACCGCTGATGGCTGCATTAACGAATGGCGCCAATCCCCGCCAACCCGACCACCCCGTCCACCCGGTCTTCACCGACCGCTGGAGCCCGCGCAGCTTTACCGGCGAACCGCTGCCCGACAGCGTGCTCGCCACCGCTTTCGAGGCGGCGCGCTGGGCGCCCTCGGCATCGAACGCCCAGCCATGGCGCTTCGTGTTCGCGCGGCCCGGCGAGGCGGCCTGGGACAAATTCGTATCCTTGCTGGCCGAGCGCAATGCGCGCTGGGCGGCCCGCGCATCGGCGCTGATCGTGATCGTCTCGGAGCGAAAGGTAGAGCGGCGCGGCGAAGTGGTCGCCAATGTCTCGCATAGTTTCGATGCCGGCGCCGCCTGGACCAATTTTGCCCATCAGGCACTCCTGCTGGGCTGGCATACCCATGGCATTGGCGGCTTCGATCGCGAAGCGGCGCGCCGCGTGCTGGAGATCCCCGACGACTTCTCGGTCGAGGCCATGGTGGCGATCGGCCGGCAAGGCGCGCTCGACGCACTCGATAAGGAATTCCATGCTGGCGAGGCGCCGAACCTGCGCCGCCCGATCGGCGAGACCGTGTTCGCCGGAATTTTTGGTGTTCCCGCTCCCATCGAGCTGACCCAATCGTCCGAACGGGCAAATGCGGAAAGGCCAAATGCTGAAAGGAACGCGGCGTGACCACGCAAATCTATTGGCAACTCGACGCTTCCGCCGAACCCCACAGGTCCGAGCCGTCGCTGCGGGCGGCATTGCCGTCATTGGTGCGCGATCTGCGCAAGCCGACTCAGAACCGGTATGACTACTACGCGCAGATCGCGCAGGCAGCGGCGCAGACCGGCTTCGATGGCTTGTTCCTGCCGCATCGGCGCGAGGCGGACGATACGCGCATCGTCGCCGCGGCGTTGGCTCGCGAAGTGCCAAGACTGCGCCTGATCGCGCAATTCCCTGCCTCCTCCGGCTCGGCAGTCTATGCCGCCAAGCAAGCGGTAAGCTTTCAGCGCGCCACCGGCAATCGTCTTGGCTGGGCGCTTGCCCCCGACGCCGACGCCGAAACCCGCGCCGCCGAGGGCGATTTCCTGCCCGGCGACGAGCTTGACGACCGGCTCGACGAATTCCTGACCGTGGCGCGCGGCGTCCATGGCCAGCGACCGTTTACTTTCCAGGGCAAGCATTTCGAGGTCCAGAACGGCGGCTTCGAAGATCCGCTCAATCGCGCCGCCTTCCCCGCGGTGTTCCTTGAAGGCGAACGCGAGGAGGATTTGGGCCTGTCCGCCCGCCATGCCGACGTGCATCTGTTCGGGCCGGGTTCGCCGGAACATTTGGCCGGTCTGATCGAGGGGCTGGATGGCCTTGCCCATCGCGCCGGTCGCCAGGTCGCCTTTGGGTTAATCCAGCCGATCCTGGCGCGCGAAGATGCCGACGAAGCCGCGCGCGACGCTGCCCGCAGCACTACCGCACCGGGCACGCTGGTCGGCTCGTGGGACGAGGTCGCAGAGGGTCTCGCTGGGCGGATTGCGCTCGGCATCAGCCATCTCGTGCTCACCGCCAGCCCGCAGTTGGAACAGGCCTACGCCCAGGGCCAGCAACTTCTACCCCGTCTGCGCGCCCGGCTGTCCGCCCGCGCTAAAGCTGCTTGAGGAGATCCAGCGATGGCCATCGACTTTCACTGGCGCTTGCCCACCCACGGCTGCCATTCCAGCATCCGCACGCATAATTATGACCGCGGCGACTGGTCCCCCGCCGACGACCACCGGATCGCTCCTGGCCTCGACGCCAATGGCGAGGCGGACGGCCATGCTTATATCGATCACCTCGCCGAGATCGCCAAAGCCGCCGAAAGCGTTGGTTTCCTTGGCGGGCTGATCCCGTCCTTTCCCAATACCGACGACCCCTGGGTGATCTCGCCGCTTCTGGCCCGCGAAACCAAGGCGTTTCGCTTCATGATTGCCTTCCAGCCCGGCTTTGGCAATCCCGTCCAGGTCGCCCGCGCCTCGGCCAGCCTGCAACGGGCTACCGGTGGCCGCAGCCTGTTCAACATCATCACCGGCGGCGGCGGCCCGGCCCAGCTATGGTGGGGAGACAGCTTCAGCCATGATGACCGCTATGGCCGCACCAGCGAATGGCTCGACGTGTTTCGGGGCGTGTGGAACAGCGACGATTTCTCTTACAAGGGCCGGTTCTATCAGGTCGAGCATGGCGGGCTGCCCGCGCAATTGCGCGCCGAGGAATTTCCGGAGATGTGGTTCTCCGGTTCGTCGGAGGCGGCGCTCCAGGTTGCCGCCAAACACGCCGATTATTACCTCTCCTGGCTGGAGCCCTTTGCCCAACTGGCCGACAAATTCGCCAAGGTGAAAGAACGCACGGCGGAGCTGGGCGGCGAACAGAAATGCGCGATTCGCGTCGATCTCGTCGCTCGCAAGACCGAGGAAGAAGCGTGGTACGAGATCCGTCGCGGTTTCGAAAATGTCTCCGAAGCGACCCGCGATCAATGGCGCGCCCGCGCCGGGGATTCGGTCGGCGCCGCCCGGCTCGCCGCGCTACGCCCGAGCGAAGCCAGCCGCTGGGAGGATTTGATCATCGCCCCCAATCTATGGGGCGGCTTCAATCTGCTGCGCGGCGGCCCTTCGATCGGCATCGTCGGCAGCTATGAGCAATGCGCGGAACGGCTCGACGATCTGATCCGCCTTGGCGCGGACGGCTTCATCCTCGCGGGCACGCCGCATCTGGAGGAAGCTTGGCGCGTGGGCGAGGAAGTGCTGCCACTGCTCGGTCACAACGCTCAGGCGCTGCTGGAGGCGGCCGAGTAAGATAATCGATCGAAACGGTACTGCTTCATGCGGTCGGATGGGGCCGAATGATCGCTGGCTGCGCGCCGGGGCGCTGTTCGCGGCGGCGGGGCCAGCGCAAGCTTCGCCGGATCCGCTGTGGATCGAGCATATCAGCGACATCTTCGAGGAGATCGGCGCTATCAACGACCAGATCATGTCTGCGCATCGCCGGGCAAGCGAACTCTGCCCCAAGACGCATCGTGCCGGCGCGGATTCCCGCTGGATTTGGGCGCTGACCGCCATTCTTCTGCGAAAAGGCGATGCCGATCGCGGCCAGCGGACCCGAGCATTAACCGATATTCTATGGAACACGCCGGCGCGATCGCTGTCATTGCCACGACCGACGATGCGCCTTTCCCCCTTGCGAAAGCCTCTCTTCCTATGACTCGATCTCGCCAGATCCATCTTGGCGCCTTCATGCGACCGGTTTCGATCCACACTGGCGCCTGGCGCTATCCAGGGGCGTGGCCCGATGCCAATTTCAACCTCGCCCACCTCAAACGACTGATCCAGACGTTGGAGGCTGCCAAGTTCGACGCCTTTTTCATGGCCGATCACCTCGCGGTGTTGAACATGCCCGTCGATGCGCTCAAACGCAGCCACACCGTCACCTCCTTCGAACCCTTCACCCTGCTGTCCGCGCTGGCGATGGTGACCGAGCGGATCGGGCTGATCGCCACCGCCTCCACCACTTATGACGAGCCCTTCCACGTCGCCCGCCGGTTCGCCTCGCTCGATCATCTGAGCGCAGGGCGCGCCGGCTGGAACATCGTCACTACGGGCAATCCCGAAACCTCGCATAATTTCGGCAGCGACCAGCATCTCGCTCATGCCACTCGCTATGCCCGCGCGCGCGAATTCTATGATGTGGTCACTGGCTTGTGGGACAGTTGGGCGGACGATGCTTTCGTCCGGGATGTCGATGCCGGTATCTATTTCGACCCCGAAAAGCTGCATGTGCTGGACCACAAGGGCGAGTTCCTTTCGGTGCGCGGCCCCCTCAACATCGCCCGGCCAGTCCAGGGCTGGCCGGTGATCGTGCAGGCCGGCGCCTCGGATGCCGGGCGCCAACTGGCCGCCGAGACCGCCGAGGTGATCTTCGGCTCCGAAACCACGCTCGCGGGCGGCAAAGCCTTCTACGCGAATGTCAAAGGCCGGATGCAGGCGATCGGCCGCGATCCCGATCACCTCAAGATCCTGCCGGCAGCCTTTGTCGTGGTCGGCGAAACGGTGGCAGAGGCGAAGGCGAAGCGCGCGCATCTCGACAGCCTCGTTCACTACGACAGCGGCATTCGCTCGCTATCGATTGCGCTGGACTATGACGTGTCCGCCTTCGATCCCGATGGGCCCCTGCCCGAGATTCCGGAAAGCAACGCCAGCAAGAGCGGGCGCGACCGTTTCGTCACCGCGGCGCGCGCGAAGAACCTCACCATCCGGCAACTCGCGGCCAAAGCGGGCAGTTATGCCGGGCTGGCATTCGTCGGCACGGCGCAGACCATCGCCGACGAGATGGAAGCCTGGCTTGAGGAGCGGGGTTCGGACGGGTTCAACATCATGTTTCCGTTTATTCCCGCAGGCCTTGAGGATTTTACCTCGGGCGTCATCCCCGAATTGCAGCGCCGAGGGCTGTTCCGAAAAGAGTATGAAGGAACGAGTTTGCGCGACCATCTGGGCCTACCTCGCCCAGAAAACCGCTTTTTCGCCACGCCCGGCTGACACATGGCCGGTTGCCCGAGGTCGCAGACATCCCGGGCAAGCCACAGTTTCGCCTAAACAATCTTAGCTATCTTGACGGAATAAACTCTACCAAATAAGTAGGCATTTGTCGGTGCTCCGGGCGGCGATATCTGCGCCTGTGATGACACCCGGGGCGGGCGCACCGCTGACCCGGGCGCTGCCGAAAAGCCTGTTTAGTTTCGTTGGGGGGATTCAAAGTGACGACATCTTTGCGCAGGGTCCGGCTGTCGCTGGCCTGTACCGTGGCTGCTGTCGGCGTCTTCTCGGCGATGCCTGCGCTGGCCGATGATGCGCCAGCCGGCACAGCGCCGATACCGACCGAATCGGCGGACATCGTCGTGACTGCACAGCGCCGCGACCAATCGATCCAGAGTGTGCCGATGACGCTGCAGGCGCTCTCGGGTAATGCGCTCTCGCAACTCAACGTCACCACCTTCAACGACCTGATCAAATACACGCCCAATGTCACGCAAGGTTCGAGCGGGCCTGGTGAAGGCATTATCTTCATGCGCGGGCTGTCCGGGGGCGTCGCCGCCACGCAGGGCTCGGGCGGGATTTCGACTTTTCCGAACGTAGCGCTCTACCTCGACGATCAGTCGATGCAGTTTCCGGGACGCAATGCCGACGTCTACGTCGCCGATCTGCAGCGCGTCGAAGTTCTCGAAGGGCCGCAGGGGACGCTGTTCGGTGGCGGCGCCGAGGCGGGCGCCGTGCGCTACATCACCAATAAGCCGGTGATCGACCAGTTCTCTGGCCACTTTGAAGGCAGCTTCGGCGGCACCGATGGCGGCGCTGCCAATGGTTCGTTCTCGGCCACGATCAACATACCGGTGATCCGCGACACGCTCGCCATCCGCGCCACGATCTATGACAGCCACGAAGGCGGCTATATCGACAATGTCGCCAGCCCATTCACCCGGCTGGCTTCCGATAGCGGCTCATACGTTTTTGGGGCTGCAGGTCCAACGCCGACGAACCAATCGAATGGCGGCAGCTACAACAACGATGCCCTCGCCAAGTCGAATTACAACCCGGTCGACTACACCGGTGGGCGCATCGAGGCGCTATGGGATATCAATCCCGATTGGAACCTGCTTGTCGCAGAAAGCTATCAGCATCTCGACGCTGAGGGTACGTTCTCGACCTATGCGACCGGCTCCAATTTCCAGCCCCTGGGGACGCTGCAGACCACGACCTTCACCCCCAATTACAACAAGGACACGTACTGGAACTCGGCCTGGACGCTGAACGGCAAGATCGCCGACTGGAAACTGGTCTATACCGGCTCCTACATGACGCGTCATGTCGAGCAGCAGCAGGACTATTCCAACTATTCACGCACCGGTGGTGGCACCTATTACGAGTGCACCGGCAGCGCCACCGGCTTCGGCTCCGGCTCGACCTATTGCTATTCGCCGATTACCTATTGGCATGACAACCTCCGCAATACCCATCACAGCGAGGAGCTGCGAATCTCCTCGCCGGAAAACAAGCGGCTGCGCGTCATTGCCGGTGCCTTTTACGAAAACTACAAGATCGATGACGTGCAGCGTTACGATTATGGCACGATTCCGACCTGCACCAATGCGCTCATCACGGCAGCCACGGGCTGCGTCGGTTTGCTGCAGACCCTGCCTGGTGCTGCGGCTAACCAGCCCGGCCTTGAGCCTGCCGGCACTACCTTCGGCGACGATATTCAGCGCGGCTATCGCCAGATCGCCTTCTTCGGTTCGGCCGATTTCGACATTCTGCCGAACCTCACGCTGACCGGCGGCACGCGTTACTACAATTACAAGGAATATGAGGTCGGTTCGCAGTTCGGCACCTCACCCGGCGCCTGCTACAACCAGCTCGTCTGCGCGCTGCCGGGCTACGACGTTAATCTCGCCGCCTATAACGATCATGTCACTTACCATGGCTTCAAGAGCCGCGGCGTGCTCACCTGGAAGCCGAAGCAGGGTACGCTGATCTATGGATTGTTCAGCCAGGGCTTTCGCCCCGGAGGCTTTAACCGTGGGCCGGGGACTGTCCTGCCCGACCAATACGGTGTTGCGCAATATATCCGCCCCAACGCCTACAAGCCCGATAGCCTGACCAACTGGGAAGTCGGCCTCAAAACCGATCTGTTCGACCACAAGGTCACACTCAACCTCTCGGCCTATTATATGGTCTGGGAGAACATGCAGCTGCAGTTCTTCAACCCCGAAGGCTTCGGCCCGCTGGCGTTCGTCACTAACGGCGCCAACTTCCACGTCAAAGGGCTCGAGGCGCAGCTCGCGTTGCGGCCATTCGCCGGGCTCTCGATACAGGGCGGCGCGACCTACAACGATAGCAAGCAGGTCACTTCGCCCTGTTTCGTCTCGGACAATCCGGGCTCTTCGACGCTCGGGCAATGCATCACGACTTACTATAACAAGGCGGCGGCCCTCGGCGGCACGTCGAGCCCGGCGATCAATCCGTTCGGCACGCTTGGCTCCGGCCTGCCGTTCAGCCCGCATTTCCAGGGCAATCTCCGTGCCCGTTATGATTGGCAGGGCAAGGGCGACGGCAATTGGTTCGTCTCGAGCGGCGTCACTTACACCGGCGCGATGTGGAGCGAGCCGTCGACCTATCCCTCGGGTGACGGGGTTGCGATCCCGACGACGGCGCTGCTGCGCTATCGCATGTCGGGCTACGCATTGCTCGATGCTTCGATCGGCTTCCGGCATGACAATTGGACGGCCTCGATCTTCGGAGAAAACCTCACCGACAGCCATGCCAGCACCTTCACCTCCTCGACCGAGCGCGTAAAGTCGGAAGTGCCGGTACGACCGCTGACTTACGGCGTGAAGGTCGGCATCACCTTCTGATGCCGGGCCGGTGATCGCCGATCGGATGTTCGTGGCGCGGCTGCTGGTCTTGTGGCTGGCGGTGCTGGGTCTCGCCGGGGCGGTGGCGCCCGCGCGGGCTGAAGCTGCCGGGTGTCCGGTTGCTACTCCTATCGCGTTTGCCGGGCTCGACTGGGACAGCGGCGCGTTTCTGACGGCACTCGATCGCGCCATTCTCGAGCGCGGCTATGGCTGCACGACGACGACGACGCCAGGCACCACCGTCACGCTAGAGCAGGCGGTGGCCACCGGCGATATCGATGTGATCGCCGAGGAATGGGCTGGTCGTAGCCCGATCTGGAATGCGGCGCAGGCGCGGGGACAAGTGATCGCGCTCGGCCCGACCGTCACGGGGGCGCAGGAAGGCATCTACGGGCCCGATGTCTTGGTGCACGGCCCGGGCGCTCCGGCTGCCGGCCTCACCCAAGTCGGGCAGTTGGCCGATCCGCGCTATGCCGCCTTGTTTCGCGATCCCGAGCAACCCACGAAAGGTCGCTTCCTCAATTGCCCCTCGGGTTGGACCTGTGAGCGCGTAAACAGCGCCAAGCTCCAGGCCTATGGCCTTGCCGACCGCTATGTCGATTTCCGCCCCGGCTCGGGCGCGGCGATGGATGCGGCGGTCGTGGCGGCGATGGTCCAGCATCGCCCGGTGTTGTTCTATGCTTACTCGCCGAGCACCATCGCCGGGCGGTTTCACTTGTTCCGCCTCGGCGAGCCGCCCTACGATCGCGGCTGCTGGGATGATCTGGCAAACCCCGATGGCCAGCACCGCAGCGGCTGCGCCTCGCCCCCGGCAGTGATCTCGACCGGGCTCAATGCGCAGTTCGTCGCCCAGGCGCCGGCATTGCGGGCGCTGTTCGCGCGGATCAGCGTGCCCGCGGACATCTTGAGCGGCCAGCTTGCCGAAGCTGCCGCGCATCAGCGGCCAACCGCAGAGCAGGCGCTGATATTCCTGCGTGCGAACCCGGCACGGTGGCGCCAATGGCTTCCTGCCGACGCCGCAGCTCGCCTGGAGCAAAGTCTGCAACGCGCCGATGGTGTCACTTCCCGCGCCAGCAGTGCTTTTCCGGCAAACTGGCAGATCTCGATCCGTGATCCGGTCAATCGCTGGGTTGCGGCACTCGTCGCCAGTTCGGGTGGAAGTTTCCGACACATTGCCAGCGGCCTCATCACGCTCGCTGCGAGCATCGATGCCGTGCTTCGCGCAATACCCTGGTGGCTCATCATAGCGCTGTTCGCGGGGCTCACCCTGTTCGGCGCGCGCAGAGCTGGGCCACCGTTGATCGTATTCGCAGCCTTCCTCATCATCGGCGTGCTGGGTCTGTGGGACCAGATGCTCCAGACGCTGACGCTGATGCTGATTTCAGCGTTGATCGCGGTGGGCATCGGCCTGCCCCTCGGAATCGGCACAGCCAAATCGCGGTTCTCTCAAGCAGTGGTGCCGCCGGTGCTCGATTTCATGCAGGCGATGCCCGGCTTCGTCTATCTGATCCCGGCGCTGATGCTGCTGGGCCTGGGCAAGGCGCCGGCGATCCTGGCCATGGTGATCTATGCGACGCCGCCGCTGATCCGCCTGACCGCACTTGGCATCCGCAGTGCCGACCGCGAGGTCATTGAAGCGGCCACCGCCTTCGGCGCGACGCCATGGCAGACGCTGGTCCACGTCGAGATTCCACTGGCGCGCGACAGCATCCTGGCGGGCCTCAACCAGATGATCATGATGGCGCTGGCCATGGTGGTGACGGCCTCGATGATCGGTGCGCGTGGGTTGGGTGAGGAGGTGCTGAACGGCATCCAGTCGCTCGATGTCGGCAAAGGGTTCGAGGCCGGCCTTGCCATCGTCGTGCTGGCGATGGCGCTCGATCGCACCAGCCATGCGCTGGTCGCACAGCGCGGAGGTCGCCGTGGCTGAGATCGCGCTGACCGGGGTCAGCAAGCTGTATGGCGGCAATGCCAAGACCGCGAGCACGCTCATTGCCGATGGGCTGGACAAGGCTACCATCTTCGCGCGCACAGGATGCAATGTGGCGCTGCGCGATATCGAACTGACGCTGCCTCCGGGCGCGATCACGGTGATCATGGGGCTCTCGGGTTCGGGCAAATCGACCCTCTTGCGCTGCCTGATCCGGTTGATCGATCCCACCTCGGGCGCGATCCGTTTCGATGGCGAAGACATCACTCGTCTCAACCTCAAGGCATTGCGCACGTTTCGCCGCCAGCATGTCGGCATGGTGTTCCAGAACTTTGCGCTGCTGCCGCATCGGACCGTCTTGCAGAACGCCGCCTTCGGGCTGACGCTGCATGGGGTAAAGCGGCACGAAGCCGAGGCGCGGGGCGCTGCCTGGCTCGAAAAACTGGGGCTTGGCGGCTATGAACGGGCTTATGCCGATGCGCTTTCCGGGGGCATGCGCCAACGAGTCGGCCTTGCCCGGGCGCTGGCCTGCGATACCGACGTGCTGCTCATGGACGAGGCCTTCAGCGCGCTCGACCCGCTGATCCGCGCCGAACTGCAGGACCAGTTGCTCGGCCTGCAAGCCGAGCTGGGCAAGACGATCGTCTTCGTCACGCACGACATTCATGAGGCGCTGCGCTTGGGCGCACATATCGTGGTGATGCGCGACGGACGGATCGAACAGGCCGCGCCGCCCGCCACCTTGCTCGCCGCCCCTGCGTCCGATTACGTGGCGCGGTTCGTGGCCCAGACCGGCGGCCCGGCGCGATGACCGCCTATCTCGGCTTTTACGATCCGCCCTTTGCGCAAGCGGCCAATGATGCGTTCTGGGCGTGCTTGCGTGACCACGCACTCGCGCTCGGCCTGTCCGCGCCCAGGGCGCTCGATCGCACTACCCCTTATCGCGAAATCTGGGATGATCCCGAACTCGCCTTCGCCCAGACTTGCGGGCTGCCGCTCGTCGCCGCGCTCGCGGGCCGAGTGCGGCTTTTGGCAACGCCTGTCTACGATTTTCCCGGCTGTGCAGGCGCCAGTTACAGCAGCCTGATCGTGGTGCGGACGGATGCGCCTTTCGCCACGCTCGCCGATCTGAAGGGCCGCCGCGCTGCGATCAACGCGCGCGACAGCCATTCCGGTTATGTCGCGCTCCACCACACGGTGGCATCGCTGGCGCCGACAGGCGGTTTTTTCGTCGCCCAAATCGAGACCGGCGGACACCTCGACAGCCTGCGTGCCGTCGCGGAGCAGCGCGCCGACGTCTGCGCCTGCGATTGCGTGACCTTCGGGCTGGTGGCGCGCCATCGTCCTGAATGGATCGCCGGGTTGCGGGTGCTGGCTCGGAGCGAGGCGGCGCCGGCACCTCCTTTCGTCACCCGTGGCCATGCTTCGGATGCGGAGGTGGAGTTGTGGCGCAAGGCGCTTCGCCGGACCTTTGCCGATCCGCAATCGGCGGCGCCGCGCGCTTTTCTGGGGCTTAGCGGGATCGAAGCGATCCCGCTTGCTGCCTACGACCGCATCGCCGCGATGGCGGAACTAGTTGGCGGATTGGGCCGGAGGGAGATATCGTGACCGCAAGTTCGGGCAAAAGCGCGCGCGGAATCGAATGGCCGACTGTGTTGCTGGCGGCGGTGATCTACGCCGGATGGCTGGCGCTGACATTTTTTTGGAATCATTTGCCGCCGTGGTTAGTGCTGCCGTTGGGCGCATGGCTGGGCGCTTGGCACATGTCATTGCAACACGAGGTGATTCACCGTCATCCCACCCGCCACCAACGGATCAACGACGCCATCGGTTTTGCGCCCATCGCATTATGGCTGCCCTATTTCCGCTACAAAGACACGCATCTGCGGCACCACCGTAACGAGTGGCTGACCGACCCGTTCGAAGACCCCGAAAGCGCCTATATCAGCGCCGACACCTGGCGCCGGATGAGCCGGCTACACCAGTGGCTGTATCTCGCCAGCATGACCTTCATCGGCCGGTTGCTGGTAGCGCCCTGGCGGTTCGTGATCCTGTTCTGGCGCCGCGAGTTGGCCGCGATACGCGGCGGAGACAAAGCGGTAGGGCGGGTATGGATTGGTCACCTGCTGGCTGTAAGCCTGCTGCTGCTGTGGTTAGTGGCAGTGTGTAGGATCAATCTTCTAGCCTATGCGCTGATATTCCTGTGGCCCAGTTACGCGCTGGTGCAAATCCGCTCGCTCGCCGAGCACTGGCGCGCAGATCGCTGGCAGGATCGCACTGCGGTCGTCGAGCGTGGAGGCATTCTCGGGGTCTTGTTCCTCTATAATAATTTGCACATCCTGCACCATGCCCAGCCGCAATTGGCCTGGTACAAGCTTCCCGCCGCATGGGAGGCCAACAGAATCGATTTATTGGCCGAAAACCAAGGACCATTGTACAGGAACTATGCCGAGATATTCCGTCAATTCGCCTGGAAGCCGCGGTCTGTCGACTTCACGTGACAGCCGGAAGTTTGCAAGCTGCATGGGCAGTGCTGCCTATTGGATACAGGGCTGTTGGGGTTGTTGGATCAGCGGGTTTGATGGTGCGCACGCCGGAAAATGAGTCTTTCGAGCTAGGCGAAGCGCTGGAACGGCTCCGCGCCAGCCAGCGTGCCGGCAATCATGCCCACGCCGCCGCTGATGCCACTGATTTTCTGGCGCGGTTTCCGCAAGACCGCGATCTTCTGCTGATCCGGGCTACCAGCCTGCGATTTCTGGGTGAGATCGATGCCGCCCTGGCCACGCTCGACCAATTGGCGGTGAACCATCCCGGCTTCAGCTTGCTGCATCAGGAACGCGGGTTGTGCCACGTCGCCCGGCGCGATGCGGACGCGGCGATTGCGGCGCTGAACGCAGCGGTCAGCATCAATCCGCCTTGGCCCATAGCTGGCATATGTTGTCAGGCGTTTACCGGCTCGTGGGCGATGCGGCCAAAGCGCAGGAGGCCAGTGCGCAGGAAGCGGTCTTGCGCGCGCTGCCGCGACCGGTGGTGCAGGCGACCTCGCTATTTGCCGACGGTGACTGGATGGCCGCCGAAACGCTCGTCCGCCGCTTTCTGCTTGAGCACGGCGATCACCCTGAAGCGATGCGGCTATTGGCCAGGATCGGCCTGTCGCAAGAGATTCTCGACGATGCCGAAATACTCTACGCTGCGGTTCTGGAAATGGTGCCCGATCATCATGCCGCCCGCCACGAATACGTCCAGACACTTCTTGCGCGCCACAAATTTGCCGAGGCCCGCCAGGCGCTCGCGCCGCTGCTGGCGCAGGATGGCGAGAATCTCGCGTTTCGCGAACTGGCAGCGACCATTGCTGTCGGACTTGGCCGGAACGAGGAAGCAATCGAACTGTACGAGCAGCTTCGCGCTGCCCTGCCCGCCGATCCGGGGGCGGACGCGGGGCTGCGGCTACACCTTGCCGACATCGAGTTGTGGCTCGGTCATGCGCTGAAAACCGTTGGCCGCACGCG
>JAMFSI010000111.1 GCA_026225215.1 Sphingomonas palustris
CCGCCAGCACCCGTCGCTCGATATCACGGCCCTTGCGAACCAGATCCTCAGGCGTATCGGCATGGCTGATCGCCGCGACATCCTGCGCGATGATCGGGCCTTCATCGAGATCGGCGGTGACGTAATGGCCGGTCGCGCCAATCATCTTCACCCCGCGCGCATGCGCCTGGTGATAGGGTCGCGCGCCCTTGAAGCCGGGCAGGAAGCTGTGGTGGATATTGATGCAGCGCCCCGACAGGAATGCGGCCATATCGTCCGACAGGATCTGCATATAGCGCGCCAGCACCACCAGTTCGGTGCCGGTTTCGCCGACGATCGCCTTGATCTGCGCTTCCTGCTCAGGCTTGGTCTCGCGAGTCACCGGCAGATGATGAAACGGCACCTCGCCGATCAGCGAATCACCCAGCGCGGCGCGTGGGTGATTGGAGACGATGCCGACGATATCCATGGGCAGTTCGCCGATGCGGTGGCGATAGAGCAAATCGGAGAGGCAGTGATCGAACTTGCTGACCAGTAGCAGCACCCGCTGCCGTTCGCTGGCGCGGCGCAGCTTCCAGTCCATGCCCAGTTCCGCGGCGATCGGAGTAAACCCGGCGCGCAAGCTCGTTGCCGTGTCGTCCGCGCTCGGCGCAAAGATCACCCGCATGAAGAAGCGCTGGGTTTCCTGGTCGTTGAATTGCTGTGCATCGACAATATTGCCACCGCGCTCGGCCAGAAACCCGGCGACGCGGGCGACCAGCCCTGGCCGGTCGGCACAGGACAAGCTCAGCGTTGAAATATCGGGCACGTCTTCCCTTTCGCAATCGGCGACGCGCCTCATGCGCTGGATTAGTGCAGGAAATCCAGCGCTAATACATGCGAGGGTGGGCGGCCCAGGCCCCCGAGTCTTAGATCGTCTTACCGTCCGGCGCAGTAGCCTGCTGCTTTACCTCAGCGGCCTCATGAACCGGCGTGTCCTTCACCGCCTTGTCGCAATTGCCCGAACTGGTGCGGATCACTTGCGGTTGAGCAGCTTCGGCACCTTTGGCGACAGGGCCACCGGAATGCCATTCCACGGTCTGAGTGCAGCCGTTGCTGCTGGTGGTGGACGAAACATACGACCAGTTGACGCCGTTCGCCGGTTGCTGGCCGGTAGCGACCAGGGCGGGGCCTCCCGTGGCACCGTGCGTGGCGGCTTCATGTTCCATCGCCGCTACCTGCTGCATCATGGCCGCTTGCTGGCGTTCCATATCGGCGAAAATGCGGTCCATGGCGCCAAAGCCGGGAAAGCCTATCGCCTGCAGGGGATCTTGCGCCGCCTGATCGGCAACGGGCTGCATCACCACGCGCGGCGCGACATCGCCGACGTAATTGACCTGGACGATCTCGCCGTCGGGCAGCCGTACCTGCATGTGATGGGTGTGGGTCGATGCGGCCCAGGCAGCGCCGCCGATCAATGCGCTGGCGGCAACGACGGCAAGAAGGGGTTTGCGAAGCGATGGCATCCGATGTCCTCCTGGAGAGCGTGATGGCGGAATTCTATCCCGGCTTGCTGAACGCCAAATGACTAAAGTGCAGTCATTCGATGCGCTTCTTCACGGTTGGTCGCATTTTCCGCCCTCGCATTGCGCAATTGACAGGGGAGCCGTCGGGCGGTCAGACGCTGGCCATGCATGCGCCCGTTCCTCTCACCGTTATCGGCGACACCACCGGCCTGTCGATTCCCATCCATGCCGATGCGTTGATCGCGGCCGGGCCGGACTGGCTGACCCGCGCCTGCCACGCTTATGGCTCGCTGGCGCCGGACAACGCGGTTACCGCGATCACCCATGCGGCGATTTTCAGTGGCGGCAATTCGGGTCAGAAGCTGCAATTGTCGGTCAGCTATGCGCGTCCGGAACCGCATTTGCCGCGCGATCTGTTCGTCAAATTGTCGCGCGATTGGACCGATCCGTTTCGCGATCGACGGCGGCTGGAACTGGAAGCCGAAGTCCGCCTGGCGCAATTATCGCGGCTTCCGGCGTTCCCGGTCGAGGTGCCGCGCGCGGTGTTCGCGGATTTCGAACTGGCCAGCGGCACCGGGCTGCTCATCACCGAGCGAATCGCCTTCGGCACCGGCGATATCGAGCCGCTGCACGAAAAATACATGGATCATCTGCTGCCCGAGCCGTTGGCCTATTACCGCACGTTGCTCGGCGCGCTGGCGCGGCTGGCAGGCGCGCATCAGGCGGGGCGATTGTCGCCGGATGCCGAGCGGCTGTTCCCGTTCGATGCGGCCGCTGCCGCAGCCGAACTGCCGATTCCCTATGACGAGGAGGGGATGCGCGCGGCGATCGCCCGCTATTCTGATTTTGTCCGAGATTGTCCGCAACTGCTGCCGGCCCATCTGACCGAGCCCGGTTTTATTGCGCGATTGGAGGCGGATGCGCTGGCCTTCTTGGCGCGCGAACAGGCTGTCCGCCGCTTTCTCCATGCCGATCCGGAGCTGATCGCACTGGCGCATTGGAACGGACATATCGACAATGCCTGGTTCCATCGCGACAGCTTGGGTGCGCTGCATTGCGGGCTGATGGACTGGGGCATGGTGCGCCAGATGAATCTGGGTATTTCGCTATGGGGCAGCCTCTCGGGCATGGATCACGCGCTGCTGGCGGCACACAGCGACGATCTGCTGGCGCATTTTGCCGATGAACTCGCCGCTGCCGGCGGTGCGCGGCTCGATCTGCCCCGTCTGGCGCTGCATTTCGATCTCTCGGCGATGCTGCTGGGGCTCTCGATGATGTTCGGCGCGCCCGCGCTGGTCCGCCAACGCCTGCCCGAAATCACCAGCGCCAGCGGCCCGTTCGATCCGATGCTCCTGGCAGACCCGGTGGCGCGGGGCTTCCTGTGCGTTTTCGTCAATTGCCTGAATATGTGGCATGCGCGCGATTTCGGCGCGAGCCTGGCGCGCGTGCCGGGCTGAAGCATAAATCCTCCCCCGCTGGGGGAGGTGGCTCGCGTAGCGAGACGGAGGGGGTGTGACAGAATGATTTTTCAGGGAGTGGGAAGCTTCAAGCCCGCCCCCTCCGTCAGCCCTTTGGGCTGCCACCTCCCCCAAAGGGGGAGGATTTAGAGCCAAATTGAGCGCGGCGAACCGCTAAAGCTTACACCGCTTAGTTCGTATCCAGCCCATAGGCGGTATGCAGCACTCGCACTGCCAGCTCGGTTTCATCCTCGTCGATCAGCACCGAAACCTTGATTTCGCTGGTCGAGATCGCCTGGATATTGATCCCGCGATCGGCCAGCGTCTTGAACATCGTGGCCGCGACACCGGCATGGCTGCGCATGCCGACGCCGACGACGCTGATCTTCGAAACCTTGCCATTGGCGATGATCTGGGCGTAGCCGATGCTGTCCTTATGCGCCGCCAGCAGCGCCTGGACGCGCGCGAGATCGGCGGCGGGGACGGTGAAGGTCACGTCGGTTTCCGGCAGATCCTTGGCGATATTCTGGATGATCATATCGACGTTGATATTGGCGCCGGCCAGCGGTCCGAAGATTGCGGCGACGGCGCCGGGGCGGTCGGCAATGCGGGTCAGCGTGACCTTCGCCTCGTTCTTGTCGGCGGCGATGCCGGTGATCAGCTGGCTTTCCATGTCGAGTCCTTCCAATTCGGCTAGCTCTTCTTCGCTGACAATCATCGTTCCGGGCAGCGTGTCGGCAGCGGGGGCATCGTCATCGATGAACGACGACAGCACTTGCACGCGCACGCCCTCCTTCATCGCCAGCGATACCGAGCGGGTTTGCAGCACTTTCGAGCCGACGCTCGCCAGTTCGAGCATCTCTTCATAAGTCACATGCTTGAGCTTGCGCGCCTTGGCGACGATGCGCGGGTCGGTGGTGTAGACGCCATCGACATCGGTATAGATGTCGCAGCGATCGGCTTTGATCGCTGCCGCCACCGCCACCGCCGAAGTATCCGAACCGCCGCGCCCCAGCGTGGTGATGCGTTCGTCGGCGGTCAGCCCTTGAAACCCCGGGATCACCGCGATCTCGCCTGCCGCCATGCTGGCAAGCAGTGCGGGGGAATCGATCGTTTCGATGCGCGCCTTGGCATGGGCATCGTCGGTCCGCACCGGCAATTGCCAGCCGAGCCAGCTGCGCGCCTTGCTGCCGAGCGCCTGGAGATGGAGCGCCAGCAGCCCGCTGGTGATCTGTTCGCCGGCGGCCACGACCACGTCATATTCGGCAGGATCGTAGAGCGCATGCGCTTCACGGCAGAAGTTCACCAGCCGGTCGGTCTCGCCCGACATCGCCGAGACGACCACCGCGACTTCGTGGCCGGCGGCTTGCTGGCGACGCACGATCTGGGCCACGCGGCGGATGCGCTCGGTGCCGGCCATCGATGTGCCGCCGAATTTCATCACGATGCGGGCCACGGTATTTGCCTCCCTGGGGCATGAAAACAGATACGCGGCCTCTCGACCGCGCGGCGGGGGCGCTTTAGGGATGGCGCATGAGCAATGCAACCTTAGCCGCTACGATCCGCCCCCCAATTACTATTCGACCAAACGAGGCCGCGCATTTCGGCGCGCTGGCCGCCGAGTGGTGGGATCCCAAGGGTTCGTCGGCGATGCTGCACCGGCTGAACCCGGTGCGGTTGGGCTTTATCCGGGCGGCAGTGGACGCGCATTGGCAAGGAGATAAGCGCGCGCTGCAGCCGCTGGCGGGGCGGCGCGCGCTCGATGTCGGCTGCGGCGCCGGGTTGCTGTGCGAGCCGCTGACCCGGCTTGGCGCGGCGGTGACCGGGGTGGACGCGGCGGCGGAGAACATCGCGGCGGCACAGGCGCATGCCGAGGGCAGCGGGTTTGCGATCGATTATCGCTGCGGGGATGTCGCCGAGCTGGGGCTGGCGGGTTTCGATCTGGTCTGCGCGCTCGAAGTGATCGAGCATGTCGCGGATAAGGCAGCGTTTGTCCGCGCGCTGGCGGCAGCGCTGGCGCCCGGCGGGCTGATGATCCTGTCGACGCCCAATCGCACCGCGCGTTCGCGGCTGCTGCTGGTCGAGGGCGCTGAGCGGCTGGGCGCGATTCCGCGCGGCACGCATCATTGGGATGATTTCGCGACGCCGGATGAACTGGGCGCATTGCTCGCCGACGCCGGGCTGACGATGAGCGCCCCGCAAGGCATTGCCTGGTCGCCGGCCAAAGGGTTGCATCTCTCCGGCGACCTGGCGCTGAATTACATCGTCACGGCGAGGCGATAGTCTGGTGGGCCAGACATTGTGCATCACTATCCATTCGTGGCATAAGTTGAACTAAGGCCCACGGAGTTCCGGCTTCTCAGCGGCCAGAATGGAGACGATCATGACAATTCTCGATATCAGCCCGCTCGGTGGCCACGCCAGCGGCGTGCGGATCACCGGCATAACCCGCGACAATATCGCCGACCCCGCCGTGCGCGAACAGCTTCACGCCGAGTTCGAAAAGGCCGGGCTCATCGTCTTTGCCGATGTCGAACCGTCCGGGATCATGCATGTCGCGATCAGCGAGGTGTTCGGTGCGCTCAAGGATCATCCCAGCCCGGCGGTGCCGCGCGTTGCCGATGCGCCGCCGGGGGTGATCGACATGATCTGCAAACCGCATGGGTCTGGTTCGATCGAAGTCGGCGGGCGTGAGCTGGCTTCGTTCCTCCCCTGGCATTTCGACCATGCCTATAACAACGAGCTGAACCGCGCGGGCGTGCTGCGCGCCATCGATATTCCGCCTTCCGGCGGGCAGACCGGCTTTGTCGACGGCATCGCGCTCTACAACGCGCTTTCGCCCGCGCTACGCGCGCGGATCGAGGGTCGTAACGTGCTCTACCGCATGAATGTCATCATGGATAATCTGCGCTTCGGTCGGCCCGCCGATTACCGGGTGGTGGCCGAAAGCCCCCATGCCCAGGCGGTGATGGATGCGGCCAAAGATACCCCGCGCGCAATCCACCCCGCCGTGTGGACGCGCGCAGTTACCAAAAATGGCGGCGGCGAAAAAGTGCTGCATGTCTCGCCATGGATGGCCGAGGGGATCGAGGGCGCCGAGGATGACGAGGGCAATGCGCTGCTCGACGCGGTATGCCGCGAAATCTTCGCTCATGCCAAGAAACTGAGCTATTTTCACGAGTGGTCGACTACCGATATGCTGATCTGGGACAATTGGCGCGTGCTTCACGCCGTCAGCGGCCACGATCCGCAATACCCGCGCCGCATGCAGCGCACCACGATCAAGGGCGACTACGGGCTGGGCTATTTCGAAAACAACGGCACCGGCAGCAAGGTGCTGGAGATGGCGTTTTAGGGGAAGATTCCACGCGGCGCCGACTATCGCCCCTCCCGCAAGCGGGAGGGGAGCCGAGGTTACTTCCCCAAAGCCTGCGTCCATTGCTCCGGCTTGAACCCGATCAGCAACCCTCCCGCATGTTCCACCACGGGCCGCTTGATCATCGACGGCTGGCTCAGCATCAGATCGATCGCCTTCTCGCCATCGAGATCGCTCCGCTCGGCCTCGGGCAGCTTGCGGAATGTCGTCCCCGCGCGGTTCAGCACCACTTCCCAGCCGAGCTTGTCCACCCACCCCGCCAATTGAGCGCGCTCGATCCCCGATTTTTTGTAATCGTGAAAGCTATAGGCAATGCCGTGCTGCGCCAGCCAGTCGCGCGCCTTTTTGATGGTGTCGCAGTTGGGAATTCCGAACAGGGTAACGGTCACACATCTCTCCTCTTGTCGCTGCCTGCGTCCGATGCGTTGAAGCGATGCTCACGCGGGCTATCGCAACCAAACAACGTATATTCCGCATAATATTCCGCCCGCCCCAGCGCCTGGACAGCGGCGTGGTCGGCATTCTTGGCCCAGGCCCGGGCAGCGGCTTCGCTCGCCCATTCGGAGATCGCAACCCCCTCGCCATCTTCGGCGGTGTAGCTCTTGAACGACAGATAGCCGGGCTGGCAGGCCGCCAGCGTCGCCATGCGCTCGGCATCGGCGCCATAACGCGCGCTGTCGAGATCGGGGCGTTTGCGGTTGCGAAAGACGACGAGGTACAAGTTCGATACTCAATTGCAATGGGAGTTGATCGTGAGTCTTTATACTCCTCTCCGTCCGTCCTGAGCTTGTCGAAGGACTGCCTTTCTTCGCTCGCTTGCCGGAAGAAATACAGTGCTTCGACAAGCTCAGCATGAACGGGTGGGTATCAGTCGGGGTTGGTATAACCCATCGCCGCGCCTGGCGGGAGTGGACTTTTGCCGCCAGTCGCGACAAAGCGGACGCCATGTCTGTCAATAGCTTCGGTCGTCTATTCCGTTTCACCACCTGGGGCGAAAGCCACGGGCCGGCGCTGGGCGCCGTGGTCGATGGGTGCCCGCCGGGGCTGGCGATTAGCGAGGCCGTGCTGCAGCCGTTTCTCGATGCGCGGCGCCCCGGCCAGTCGAAGTTCACCACCCAGCGGCAGGAGCCCGATCATGTCCGTATCCTCTCGGGCACCTTCGAGGGGCGCACCACCGGCACGCCGATCAGCCTGATGATCGAGAATGTCGATCAGCGCTCCAAGGATTATTCCGAGGTTGCAGTCGCTTATCGCCCCGGCCACGCCGATTACGCTTATGACGCGAAATACGGCTTTCGCGATTATCGCGGCGGCGGGCGCAGCAGCGCGCGCGAAACGGCGGCGCGGGTCGCAGCGGGCGGCGTGGCGCGGCTGGTGATCCCCGAAGTGTCGATTCTGGCCTATGTCACCGAGATCGGCGGCGATACCATCGATCCGGCCAACTTCGACGCGCTGGAAGTGACCCGCAATCCGTTCTTCTGCCCCGATGCTGTCGCTGCTGCGCGTTGGGAGAAGCTGGTCGATGCGGCGCGGCTGACGGGATCATCACTGGGGGCGGTGGTCGAATGCGTGGCGCAGGGTGTCCCGGCCGGCTGGGGTGCGCCAATCTATGCCAAGCTCGACGCCGATCTTGCCGCCGCGATGATGGGGATCAACGCGGTCAAGGCGGTGGAAATCGGCGATGGTTTCGCCGCCGCGCGCCTGACCGGTGAGCAGAACGCCGATGCCATGCGGCCAGGCGGAACAACGCCGGAATTCCTCGCCAATCACGCCGGCGGCATCGCCGGGGGCATTGCCACCGGGCAGCCGGTGGTGGTGCGCGTCGCGTTCAAGCCGACCAGCTCGATCCTCACCCCGGTGCCGACGATCACCCGTGACGGCGATGCGACCGACATCCGCACCAAGGGCCGCCACGACCCCTGCGTCGGCATCCGCGGCGCGCCGGTGATGGAAGCGATGATGGCGCTGGTGCTGGCGGATCATAAGCTGCTGCACCGGGGGCAATGCGGGTAAAATCCTCCCCGGCACGGGGAGGGGGACCATCCGTAGGATGGTGGAGGGGGCCCACCTTCCCGAATTAAACGAGATTGCTGTTCGCGCCCTCGGCTTGAATTTTATCCTCAAAACGCGCGGTTTCGTCGCCCCCGGGCCCCCTCCACCAGCTTCGCTGGTCCCCCTCCCCTTGCCGGGGAGGATTTTAGGTCACTTTGCCTCGGCCAGCATCTTCCCCGTCTCGGCGTTGGTCCAATCATGCCCGCCCGAATAGCGCCACACCTCATGCCCAGCCGCATCATAATAGATCGTCGTTGGCAGCGTGCTGACCTGATAGCTCGTCGAAGCAGCATTATCCGGGTCGAGCCAGGGCGAAAGATGCGCATAGCCCCGGCTCGACAGGAAGCTGCTCACCTTGTCACCGCCGGTCAGATCTTCGGAGACGGTGACCACTTGCAGTGCATCGCCCTTGACGGCGGCCAGCGTATCGAGCTTGGGCAATTCGGCAATGCAGGGCGCACACCACGTCGCCCACAGGTTGAGCAGCAGCGGCTTGCCGGTCAGCTTCGCCAATTGCAGTTCCTTGCCGGCGGGATCGTGAAAGGTCAGGCCAGGGATGGCGCTGCCTTTGTGGCTGCGGTCGATCAAGCCGACGAATTCGGCATTGCCCACCGCTGCCGAGGCTGAAGCCGCAGGTTGCGCCGGTTGGCTGCTTTGCCTATCGCAGCCGCCGAGCATCAGGGCACCGATGAGCCCAAACGCAGGGATTGCAAGCTTGAGCGAGCGTGACGATAATGGCATTTTGAGCTCCCAGCCCGCTGGGGCCAATGCCCCCGGTACTAATGCAATGTGGGGTGGCAGGTTCGCTGGTGGACCCTCCGCGATCATGCGCGAGATAAATGCCTCGATCCCCTTCGACAAGGCCTTGTGGCGGCAGGACATCGCTGCGAGCCAAGCGCATGTCGCGATGCTGGCCACGCAGGGCATCGTCAGCGCGGCGGATGCCGACGCGATCAGCGGCGGGTTGGCCACCATTGCCGGCGAATATGCCGAACATGGCGTGCCCGAGGACTGGTCGCTAGAAGACATTCACATGACCACCGAGAGCCGGCTGGCCACGCTGATCGGCCCGACTGCCGGGCGCCTTCACACCGCGCGCAGCCGCAACGATCAGGTGGCGACCGATTTCCGGCTGTGGGTGCGCGATGCCTGCGATGAGGCGCTGGCCAACCTCGCCGCGCTGCAACGCGCGCTGGTCGAGCGCGCGGGCGAACATACCGAGAGCATCATGCCCGGCTTTACCCATTTGCAGACCGCGCAGCCGGTGACGTTGGGGCATCATCTGCTGGCTTATTACGAGATGGCGGCGCGCGATGTCTCGCGTTTCGCTGCGGCTCGTGCGCGCATGAACGAATGCCCGCTGGGCGCTGCGGCGTTGGCGGGCACCGGATTTCCGATCGATCGCCGCGCCACCGCCGCCGCGCTGGGCTTCGATCGCCCCACTGCGAACAGTCTCGATTCGGTGTCCGACCGCGATTTCGCGCTCGATTATCTGATGGCGGCCAGCCAATGCGCGCTGCATCTGTCGCGGCTGGCGGAGGAGTTCATCATCTGGGCCAGCCAGCCGTTCGGCTTCGTGACGCTGCCCGATTCGCTCTCGACCGGCAGCTCGATCATGCCGCAAAAGAAAAACCCTGACGCCGCCGAGCTGGTACGCGGGCATTCGGGGCGGATCATCGGCGCGCTGACCAGCCTGATGATCACCATGAAAGGCCTGCCGCTGGCCTATTCCAAGGATATGCAGGATGACAAGCCACCGGTGTTCGAGGCGGCAGGGCTACTGACGCTGTGCCTGGCGGCGATGACCGGCATGGTCGCGGGCGCGACGTTCCGCACGCCCCGGATGCGCCAGGCCGCCGAACTGGGCTACGCCACTGCCACCGATCTTGCCGACTGGCTGGTGCGCGAGGCGGGCATCCCGTTTCGCGAGGCGCATCACATCACCGGTGCGGCGGTGAAACTGGCCGAAAGTCGGGGCGTGGCGCTGGACAAGCTGGAACTCAGCGAGCTTCAGGCGATCGACGCGCGCATCGATGCGCGGGTGTTCGCGGCGCTTTCGGTCGAAGCCTCGGTAGCTTCACGCAGCTCTTATGGCGGAACCGCACCATCCGAGGTATGTCTGCGCGTCGCCGATGCGCGTGTGGCGCTTGGTCTGGAAGGATGACGATGCCAAGGGCGCTGAAACTGCTGACTTGTCTATCGGTATTGGCGCTCGCAGGTTGCGGCGTGCGCACCGATCTCAAGCCCAATGTCGGCCATAGTCTGCCGGTGCCGCCTTATGGTCGCAAGACCCCGGTGGGCTCGGCTGAATTGCTGATTCCCAAGCCGCAAGCGCGCCCGGCGGTCAATGTCGAGCTGCGGATCAAATCCGAAGTCCGCGCCGACGATCCCTTCGATTTGCCTCCTCAATAGTTTCGGCAATTATCCGCCGACATCTGCGGGATATTCATGGACCATTTCGCTTACCAGGACGGCGTACTCCACGCCGAAGACGTGCCGCTGACCGCCATTGCCGAGGCGGTGGGCACGCCGTGCTATATCTATTCGCGCGCCACGCTGACCCGCCATGCGCGCGTGTTTCGCGACGCGCTGGCGGTGCTGCCGCGCACGCATCTTGCCTTCGCGACGAAATCCAATCCCAATCTGGCGGTGCTCAAATTGCTCGCGGCCGAAGGCTATGGCGCCGATGTCGTCTCGGCGGGCGAGATGGACCGCGCGCTGGCAGCGGGGATGCCGGCGGCGTCGATCGTGTTTTCGGGGGTCGGCAAGACCGTAGACGAAATGCGCCGAGCGCTGGCGGTGGGCATCGGCCAGTTCAACCTCGAAAGCGAGGAAGAAGGCATCGAACTGGCGGCGCTCGCCGAAGCGACGGGCAAACGCGCCGCCTGCGCGCTGCGCGTCAATCCCGATGTCGATGCCGGCACCCATGGCAAGATTTCCACCGGCAAGGCGGAAAACAAGTTCGGCGTGCTCTATGATCGCGCCGTCGGCTATTACGCCCGGCTGTCGGCACTCCCCGGTCTGGAGATGCGCGGGCTGGCGGTCCATATCGGCAGCCAATTGGCCAGTGTTGAGCCTTTGGCAGCGGCTTTTACCCGTCTGGGCGAACTGATGCGCGCCATCCGCAGCGCTGGGCATAGCGTCACCCATATGGACCTCGGCGGCGGCCTCGGCGTGCCGTATAAAGCCGGCGAAGTCTTTCCCAGCCCGGATGAATATGCCGCCATGATCGCGCGCGTCACGCAGGATTGGGATGTCACCCTGATGTTCGAGCCGGGCCGGGTGATCACCGGCAATTC
>JAMFSI010000016.1 GCA_026225215.1 Sphingomonas palustris
AACGCTGCGCGCGCTGGAAATGTATCGCAGCTTTGCCGAGGAAGCGCTGGCGATGCCGGTGATTGCCGGTGAAAAACCCGAGAACGAGCGTTTTCCAGGCGCCGTCGCCACCTACAGCATCGAGGCGATGATGCAGGACGGCAAGGCGCTGCAGGCCGGCACCTCGCATTATCTCGGCACCGGTTTCGCCGAGGCTGCAGGCATTCGCTATCAAGATCGCGAGGGCCAGCAGGCGCTGTGCCACACCACCAGCTGGGGCGTATCGACGCGGATGATCGGCGGCGTGATCATGACACATGGCGATGACGATGGCTTGCGCGTGCCGCCCGCGATCGCGCCGCAGCAAGTGGTGATCCTGCCGATGCTGCGCGAAAATGATGAAGATGCGGCGCTGCTCGCCTATTGCGAGGAACTGCGCGCCGCGCTCGCCAAGCAGCAGGCGCTGGGTGAACCCTTGCGCGTGTTGCTCGATAAACGGCCCGGCAAGGCGACGCAGAAGCGCTGGGCCTGGGTGAAGAAGGGCGTGCCGCTGATCCTGGAAATCGGTGGCCGTGACGCCAGCAATGGTCAGGTCTCGGTGCTGCGCCGCGACCGGCTGTGGCGGGATGATGGCAAGGTCAATTTTGCCGGCGAAGCACGCGATGAATTTGTCGCCCGCGCGGCGGCAGAGCTGGCTGATATTCAGCAGTCATTGCACCGCGAAGCCACCGAGCGCCGCGATGCTCAAATCATTCGCGGCGTCACCAGCATGGCCGAACTGGAAGCTGTGTTTGCCGACGATCAAAAATATCCAGGCTGGGTCGAACTGGGCTGGTCGCGGCCGACCGGGGCGGCGCTCGATGCGGTAGTAGCCACGCTCAAGGCGCTGAAACTGACCATCCGCAATACCCCACTGGGCGCTACGGTACCTGGGGGCACGTGCCCGTTCACTGCTCAGCCGGCGGTAGAAACAATATATGTAGCAAGGGCCTATTAGCGTCGCTCAGCGACCACGGCGGGTAAGGGAGAGTCGAAATGGGCGGAGCCATCAGGCATGGGCTTGTCAATCTAACCAATTTGCGCGGCCGTGACGCTCGTTCGGCGTTTTGGTACCTCGTGCTTTTCACCTATATTGTCAGCTTTGCCATTTCGACGGCTGTATCGATCCCGATGATGGGCCAAGTCATGACCACGGCGTTCCACCAGGTACAAATATCACCGCATGATCCCCAAGCGGCCCGGGCAATGCAGGGGGCAATGATGGGCGCCATGGGCGGATGGCTTCCCGTTCTGATGTGGGTCGGAATAGGAACCACCGTGCTCAAGCTAGTCCTGCTCGGCGGCAGCTTCGTCAGGCGGCTTCATGACAGCGGACTGCCGGGCTGGGTTGCGCTGATTCCTTTCGGCCTCGAGGCGGTAATACTGATCCGTATTCCAAGCCAGATGCACCGGGCGGCGGAGGCGATGCAGCAATTACAGGCCAATCCTTCCTCGAATCCGATGGCGCTAACCGCTCAGCAATCCGGCTCGACCAGTGGAGCCATCAGCTGGCTTGTAATCCTGATCGTCATCGTACTGGCGGTACGACAATCCACAGTGGGGTCCAATCGATACGGAGATCAGCCGGAGGGCTTCTGATCTGGTGAGGGCACTTGAGTTGCTGCGGAACTGAGCCCAAAGCCTCGCCATGCCTCACAAGATCACCAACCATCCCGGCCTCCCAACGCGCCAACAGGTTCTCGATTTCATCGCTGCCTCGCCAGTGCCTGCCGGCAAACGCGAGATCGCGCGCGAATTCGGACTGAAGGGCAATGAGAAAATCCAACTCAAGACGCTGCTCAAGGACATGGCCGAAGAAGGCCTGATCGACGGCAAGCGCACCGCATTTCACGCGCTGGGCGGCGTCCCGCGCGTTACCGTGCTGCGGGTGGTCGATATCGAGGACGGCGAGGCCATCGCGATTCCGGATGCCTGGCAGCCCGAGGATGCCGTGCCACCGCCGCGCTTGCGCGTGATCGAACGTGGGCCGGGCGGCAAGCGAGCCGCTGGCCCGGCTTTGCGCGTCGGCGACCGCGTGCTCGCCCGTACTGAGGAAACCGGCAAGGGTTGGCTCGCTCATCCGATGAAGAAGCTGCCTGCCGCCGAAGATTCGGTGATGGGCGTCGTCGAAGTCGATGGCAGCGGCAAGCATTGGCTCGCCCCGATCGACAAGCGCGTTCGCCATGCCGTGCCGATCGCCGATCTCGCCAATGCCGAAGTCGGCAATCTGGTGCTGGCCGAGCCGGCGGGCCGCAGTCCGCGTGGCGGGGTGCGGGTGACGGCGATTCTCGGTGACCCGCTGGCGCCACGCGCCTTCAGCCTGATCGCCATTCACAAGCATGGCATCCCGCATATCTTCACGCCCGAAGTGCTGGAGGAGGCAGAAGTGGCCGCGCGGCTGCCGCTCAGTCAGGATCGCCGCGAAGACCTGACACACCTGCCGATCGTCGCCATCGATCCCAGCGACGCGCGCGACCACGATGATGCGATCTGGGCCGAACCCGACGGCGAAGGCGGCTTCCGCGCCGTGGTCGCGATTGCCGATGTGTCGTTCTATGTCCGCCCCGGCGGCGTGGTCGATCGCGAAGCCCGCAAGCGCGCCAATTCGGTCTATTTTCCCGACCGCGTGGTGCCGATGCTGCCCGAGGTGCTGTCAGCCGATGTCTGTTCGCTGAAGGCTGGCGCGCCGCGCGCGGCCATGGCCTGCCACATGACGATCAGCAACACGGGCCAAGTCACGTCATGGCGCTTCACCCGTGCGATTGTCCGCATCGCCGAAGTCATCGCTTATGAAGACGCCCAGGCCCGCATCGATGCGGGTGAAAATGATCCCGCACTCCAAAACCTGTGGGCCTGCTGGGCCGCGCTGGCCCATGCCCGCGATGCCCGCGATCCGCTCGCGCTCGAACTGCCCGAGCGCCGCGTGGTGCTCGATCAGCAGGGTCGCATCGCCGAAATCGCCTTGCGCGAACGGCTCGATGCGCACCGCGTGGTCGAGGATTTCATGATCGCGGCCAATGTCGCGGCGGCCAAGGCGCTGGAGGCCAAGGTCCAGCCCGTGGTCTATCGCATTCACGAGCCGCCCAGCCGCGAAAAGCTGGTCGCGCTGAAGGATTACCTCGCCACCTTCGAACGCAAGCTGTCGCTGGGGCAAGTGATCACCCCCGGCTTGTTCAACCGCATGCTCAAGGATATCGCCGACGATAACGAAAAGGCGCTGATCATGGAGGCGGTGCTACGCAGCCAGACTCAAGCCTATTACGGCCCGCGCAACGCCGGGCATTTCGGGCTGGCGCTGGGCTCCTACGCCCATTTCACCTCGCCGATCCGCCGCTATGCCGATCTGCTCGTCCACCGCGCGCTGGTCGATGGCTATCATCTCGAACAACCCGCGCCGCAATCAGACCTACCAGCCACCTCGGGCCTGTCGGAGCGCGACCGCGCCGATCTCGCCCGGGTCAGCGAAGCAATCAGCCTTGCCGAACGCCGCGCCATGGAGGCCGAGCGCGACACCATCGATCGCTATGTCGCAGCGTGGCTGTCGGCGCGCGTCGGCGAAACCTTCGATTGCCGGATCACCGGCGTACAGCGCTTCGGGTTGTTCGCGACGATCATCGGGCTGGGTGGCGACGGGCTGGTGCCGATCTCGGTGCTGGGTGACGAACGCTTCGCCCATGACGAAGCGGCCAAGGCGCTGGTCGGCGAACGCACCGGCACGCGCTTTGCTATCGGTGATATGCTGCGGCTACGGTTGGCCGAGGCCAATCCGCTGACCGGCGCGTTGAAATTCGAGCCCGAGCACAGCACCGGCGGCCCGATCGAACCGCGTGGCCGGCCCTTGCCAGGCCGCAAAGATACTCATTCCGTAGGCAAGCGCGGGCGGCCAAGCAATATCCGGCATCAGGGACGCAAGCGGTAAAGTCGTCAAAATCCTCCCCCACTGGGGGAGGTGGCTCGCGAAGCGAGACGGAGGGGATATCTGGGCGGAACCCTTCATGAGGCAAAGAATCGAATCAATCCGCCCCCTCCGTCAGCCCTCTGGGCTGCCACCTCCCCCAGCGGGGGAGGATTTCTGAGGGCCAGATCTCACCCCTCCTAACTCAGCTGATCGATATCCGCCTCACTCAGCGAGCCCGGCACGATAAACAGCGGGCAGGGCAGAGTGCCGACACCAGGTCCGGCGAAATGCACGATCAGCGGCCCCGGCGTGCCATCCTTCCCCGCGCCGAGCACTAGGGCAGCCACTTCCGGATGCTCGTCGAGATAAGCGCGCACGACTTTGATCCCCTCACCGCTGCGCACCGCGATCACCGGCATCTGACCGCCTTCCGTCAGCACATTCCCGGCAGCGCTGGTCACCAGCACCTCGGCGCGGCTGCGCGCTTCTTCCTCGATGGTGGCTTGGACGCTGCCGAAGGCCACGAAGGGCTGTGGCGGCACCAGCGCCAGCAGATGCAATACCCCATCGGTCTTGGCGGCCCGGCGCGCGGCAA
Source organism: Sphingomonas palustris (assembly GCA_026225215.1). GTDB lineage: Bacteria > Pseudomonadota > Alphaproteobacteria > Sphingomonadales > Sphingomonadaceae > Novosphingobium > Novosphingobium palustris. The sequence continues at coordinate 4,512 of JAMFSI010000016.1, forward strand.
AACGCATCGCCACGCCGGCTTCGTCGGTTTCGTCCATGATCACCAGATAGACGCGCATACCGGCAATCCCCCAAACCGCCGCCCGAAAACCTTGCGGCGTCGGAGATTCTATCGTTACATGGCTATTCTACGCAAGCACGTTGCCATCAGCGGTAAGTAACTTGCTCCGGCGCCATTATTTCGCCAGATACCTCAGCGATTCTCCCCAGGTCAGAGGACAAGTCTGCCCATGCCGATCTCGATCAAGATGCCTGCGCTTTCGCCGACGATGAAAGAGGGCAAACTCGCTAAATGGCTGGTCAAGGTGGGCGACAAGGTGTCGTCCGGCGATATCATGGCCGAGATCGAAACCGACAAGGCGACGATGGAGTTCGAAGCCGTCGATGAGGGCACGATCACCTCGCTCGATGTCGAGGGCGGCACGGATAATGTGCAGGTCGGCACCGTGATCGCGACGCTGGCTGGCGAGGATGAGGACGCGGCGCCCGCGCCGAAAGCCGAAGCAAAGCCTGCGGAAGCGAAAGCCCCAGAACAGCCGACTCCCGAGGTTCAGCCCGAGCCGGCCGCGCAGCCTCCGGAAAAGGCGGCTCCCGAGGCCAAGCCCGTACCGGCGCCTGTTCCAGAACCCGCCACCGCCACGAAGGGCGAGCGCGTGATCGCCTCGCCCCTTGCTAAGCGTATTGCCCAAGAAAAGGGTGTGGATCTCGCTTCGCTAAGGGGTTCCGGACCCAATGGCCGGATCATCAAGACCGACGTCGAAGGCGCTGACCCCGGCAAGGCCGCAGCGCCCGCACCGCAGGCCGAGACGAAACCCGCTCCAGCAGCCGCACCGGCGCCGGTCGCTTCGCAAAAGTTGACCGACGCGATCCCCGATTTCGGTATCCCGTTTGCCGACCAGAAGCTTTCGGGCATGCGCAAGGTGATCGCGCGCCGGCTCACCGAATCGAAGCAGACCGTGCCGCATATCTACCTCACCGTGGATGTCCGGCTCGATGCATTGCTCAAATTGCGCGGCGAATTGAACGATGCTTTGGCGGACCGGGGCGTCAAGCTCTCGGTCAACGACCTGCTGATCAAGGCGCTGGGCGCAGCCCTGATCGCCGTGCCCAAATGCAACGTCGCCTTTGGCGGTGACGTCATGCGGCAATATGCGCGCGCCGATATCTCGGTCGCGGTCAGTATCCCTGGCGGGCTGATCACCCCGATCATCACCGACGCCGGCGGCAAGGGCCTGGCCCAGATCTCCACCGAAATGGGCGCGCTCGCGGCCAAGGCCAAGGAAGGCAAGCTGCTGCCGTCCGAATATCAGGGCGGAACCGCCAGCCTGTCCAATATGGGCATGATGGGCATCAAGCAGTTCGAAGCGGTGATCAATCCGCCACAAGGCATGATCATGGCGATCGGCGCGGGCGAAAAGCGTCCGTGGGTGATGGCGGACGGTTCGCTCGGCGTGGCGACGGCGATGTGCGCAACCGGCAGCTTCGATCACCGCGCCATCGATGGCGCCGATGGCGCGCAATTGATGGGCGCGTTCCGCGAACTGGTGGAAAAGCCGCTGGGCCTGCTGGTCTGATCGAATTTTGGGGCGGCGCGGCGCATAGGGCCGCGCGCGACGGGATAATGGAGTTTACCCATGGCTGACAGCTATGACGTCATCGTTCTCGGTTCCGGCCCCGGCGGCTATGTCGCCGCGATCCGGGCCAGCCAGCTGGGTCTCAAGACCGCGATCGTCGAGCGCGAATTGCTCGGCGGCATCTGCCTCAATTGGGGCTGCATCCCGACCAAGGCGCTGCTGCGCTCGGCCGAAGTGCTGCACCAGATGAAGCATGCCAAGGCTTATGGCCTGTCGGCAGACAATGTCGCGGCGGATATCGAGGCGGTGGTCGCCCGCTCGCGCGGCGTCGCCAAGCAGCTCAACCAGGGCGTCACCTTTCTGATGAAGAAGAACAAGGTGACGGTGCATATGGGGCAGGGCAAGCTGACCGCCCCCGGAAAGCTGGAAGTCACCAGTGCCGACGGCAAGGTCGAAGAAATCACCGCCAAGCACATCATCATCGCCACCGGCGCCCGCGCCCGCGAGCTGCCCAAAGCCAAGTCCGACGGCAAGCGCGTCTGGACTTATCGTCATGCGATGACCCCGTCCGAACTGCCGAGCAAGCTGCTGGTGATTGGTTCAGGTGCAATCGGGATCGAGTTTGCCAGCTTCTACAACGACATGGGTTCTGACGTCACGGTGGTCGAAATGCTCGATCGGATCGTCCCCGTGGAAGATGCCGAGGTTTCCGCGTTCCTCGAAAAGGCGCTGAAGAAGCAGGGCCTTACCATCCATTCTTCAACCAGTGTCACGATCGATGAAGTCGGCGAGGGGAGCGTCAAGGCCACGCTGAAGAGCAAGGACGGCAAGGAAACCACGGGCGAATACAGCCATGTGATCGTCGCCATCGGCATCGTCCCCAATCTCGAAAACATCGGGTTAGAAGAGTTGAAGATCGAGCCCGACAAGCGCTTCCACATTAAGGCCGACCCCTATGGCCGTACCAATGTCCCCGGCGTCTGGGCGATCGGCGATTGCGTCGATGGGCCCTGGCTGGCGCATAAGGCCAGCCATGAAGGCGTCACCGCCGCCGAGGCGATTGCGCAGGAACTGGGCAATACCGAAGTTCACCCGCATCCGCTCGATCGCGGCAATATCCCCGGTTGCACTTATTGCCATCCGCAGATCGCCAGCGTCGGCCTGACCGAAGCCAAGGCCAAGGAAGCCGGCTACGAGCTGAAAGTCGGCAATTTCCCGTTCATCGGCAACGGCAAGGCGATCGCGCTGGGCGAACCCGAAGGCTTCATCAAGACGGTGTTCGACGCCAAGACCGGCGAATTGCTCGGCGCGCATATGATCGGCGCGGAAGTGACCGAATTGATCCAGGGCTATATCGTCGGCAAGACGCTGGAAACCACTGAGGCCGAACTGATCCAGAGCGTGTTCCCCCATCCCACCCTATCGGAAATGATGCATGAATCGGTGCTCGCCGCATACGGTCGGGCTATCCATATCTGATATCAGGGGTGGCGATCGAAAGCCGCTCCGTCCATGCTGAGCTTGTCGCAGCACTGCCTTGTTCTTTTGGAAGTCCAAGAAGAGAAGGGCAATCCTTCGACAAGCTCAGGACGGTCGGGAATGGGCACGCGGTTCGCGATTAGCGCAAACCAGTTGCGCTCAACCCGGCGCTGCGAACAATGTGATCGAAAACCGCCACATGCAGGGGTGCTTCGAATTCGCAGCCCAGCACTTTTTTGTCATGCCAGCGGATATGCGCTGAAAGCGGTGTCATGCCTGGAATGCGCAGCCGCAGCACCTGGCGCGGATTGACCGGCATCCGCCATGACACCTGGAAGCCCCGCGGCGAAAGATCGTTGAGCCGCACGCGCTGCCACGGCTGCATTCCCTGACGCGCTTCGCAAAGGATCGACAGCGCCGCCCGGGCATTGCGATCGGGCGTCATGACCTTGTCACTTAATATCATATTCTGCGCCAAGCCCTTTGAATTCTCGAACGCACTGACCCGCAGCCGGCATAGCCGCGGGAACCTTGCCAAGCGGTTAGCGAGAGGCTGCGCGATATAATATTGGCGGGGATAGGGCAAAAATTGGCGGAAGAGGTGGGATTCGAACCCACGGACAGATTTCCCCGTCGCCGGTTTTCAAGACCGGTTCCTTAAACCACTCGGACACTCTTCCAGCCTGCGCGAACAGGCAATGCAGTGGTTTCCGGCTAGCGGCGTGAAGGTCATCGTGCAAGCCGTTGCTCCGGATTTTAGGGCAAACCGGTTTCTGTCAATTCTATCCGCCATTCCCATCGGTAGCCCGATATGCGATGACGGGCCGATGAGAGGTTCGCGTATTTTAAGGAGCCTGGCCGCGCCGATGTTGCTGGCTGGTGGCTTGCTTGCTCCACAACCGCAGGTGTTGGCCCAAAGTGGTTATCAATCCAGCGAAGATGCCGGTTTCCAGGCCTATCTCCAGGTGCTGGCGGCGCGGGCTCGCGCCGAGGGCGTCCGCGAATCTGCCATCCAGAGCATGATCGCCGGCCTGACGCTCAACCCAACGGTGATTGCGCTGGATCGCGCCCAGCCGGAAATGAACCCCAATTCGACACCCCCCGATTTTGCTCCCTACCGCCGGGCTCATGTCGATGCCGCGCGCATCGCTGCGGGGCGCGAAATATATGGTGAGGTGGCCCGCTATATTCCGCGTATCGAGCAGCGCTATGGCGTTCCGGCTTCGATCATCCTTTCGATCTGGGGCAATGAGACCAATTTCGGTCACTATATGGGCGATTTCGATCTCGCTCGCTCGCTGGCCACGCTGGCTTACGAAGGGCGGCGGCGCGATCTGTTTGCTACCGAATTCGTCGATCTGCTGAAGATGGCCGATTCCGGGGTGCCGCGCTGGCAGATGAAAGGCAGCTGGGCCGGTGCTTTCGGCAATCCGCAATTCCTGCCCAGTACCTATTTGCGGCTCGCGCAGGATGGCGATGGCGATGGTTATCGCGACATCTGGAACAGCAAGGCCGATACCATGGCCTCGATCGCCAATTATTTCCGCGACGCGGGTTGGCGGCCGGGTATTCCCTGGGGTGTCAGCGCTCAAGTCCCCGCCGGGCTCAACCGCGCGGGCATCACCAGCGGGCTGAGCGCGCCGACCTGCACCCGGGTCCACGCGCGCGCTTCGCGATGGCTGACGGTGCGCGAATGGCGGCAGCTGGGGGTGATTCCGCAAGGCTATATCGGCGACAATGTGCTTACCGCGCTGATCGAACCCGACGGCCCCGGAAAAACCGGCTTCCTCTTAACCGGGAATTATCAGGTTATCCTCGAATATAACTGCTCGAATTACTACGCTCTTAGTGTCGGGTTGCTTGCCAATGAGATTGCCAGATAGCCGCAAACTGCCGTGCATTGCCGCGGCCGTCCTCGTAATTACCCTAGGCGCGAATAGCATCGCGCGGGCCGCCGAACCGGCTCCCGCCAATGGCCCGGATGCGGATTACCCGATGGAGGTGGGCGCGCCATACACCATCGGCAGCACGAGTTTCACGCCTGTCGATACGATGAATTACGATGCCGTCGGTTACGCGACAGTCAGCGCGGACAGCAAGGGCGGGATCACTGCAGCGCACCACACCTTGCCGGTGCCGAGCTATGTCGAAGTGACGTCGCTCGACAGCGGCAAGACCATCCTCGTGCGGCTGGAACGGCGCGGGCCGATGGACAGCACCGATCTGATTGCGCTGTCGCCCGGCGCGGCGGCACAATTAGGGTTGGGCGGGAGCGGCAAGTCCGCAGTGCGGGTACGACGCGTGAATCCGCCCGAATCCGAACGAGCATTGTTGCGCGCGGGCCAGGAGGCGCCAGCGCGCATGTCGACCCCGAAACCGCTGCTCGCGGTCTTGCAGCGCAAGCTGACGCCCGACGCTTCCGTGCAATTGGCGCGCGAAAGCAGCGATGATCACGCGCCCACAGCCACGGCGCCACCAACAGCATCGCCACCCGTCAACAATCTGCCGGTAAACCTCCATAAGCCTGTGCCAGTTCCTGTAATGACAGCGAGCGCCGATCGACCGGCACCCAACCTGGCGTCGCCGGCATCGTCAGCCGCGCCGCATCCACATATCGAACCTCACCTTGCCAAGACGTCAAAGCCCACTCCGGTGGCGCCTCCATCTGCGCCCTCGACGACACCGATCGCCAGTGAGACCAGCAAGACCGGCGCCTTCGTGGTGCAAGCAGGCGCTTATGGGGTGAAAGCCAATGCCGTGGCCGTGGCCAATAAGATCGGCGCCAAGGTCGAACCGCAGGGCAAGATCTGGCGAGTGCGGATGGGCCCGTTTACCAACCGAACTTCCGCCGCAGCGGCTCTGGCGAAGGCGCGGGCTGCGGGCTATAGCCAATCGCGAATCCAGCCCGCCGACTGAGCCTTCCCCGATTGCTCACGCGCGCAGAGGCGTGAAGGAGCCGGGGTCGGCGTGACAAGAACGGGTTTGAAGCAAATATTGTTGACCGCCGGGCTGGTCGTAGCCCTGGCCGGTGGCGCGGTCGCCGCATCCGTCGGGCCGCATGCGGGATTGACGTCACCGGCACCGCTCGAATCGAGCGAGGCATTGACTCCGCCTTCCGCAATATCGACCAACCCCTCGAATTTGCCTCCCGGTATAACCGCGCCGGTGACAAGCGCGCCAGCCACGGGCGCAAAAACCCCCGAGGTATTGGACGACCCCCGACAGCCTCCGCACGAAGCCGACGCCGCCCCGGTCGCTCTGCTGATCGACCTCAGTTCAGGCAAGACGCTATTCGCGCGCAATCCCGACCAGCGCTTCCTGCCCGCCTCGGTGACCAAGGTGATGACCGCCTTCACCGCTTTCGATCTGCTCTCCCAGGGTAAACTCAAACGCAACCAGCTGATGACGGTCAGCGACGATGCCTGGCAGGCGTGGCATGCCAAGGGCTCGCGCATGTTCCTCGCCCGCGCCAGCCAGGTCAGCGTCGATAATCTGCTGATGGGCATTACCACCGTTTCGGCCAACGACGGCTGCATCGTACTGGCCGAAGGGGCGGCGGGCAGCGTTGACGGTTGGGTCGCGCTGATGAACGCCGAAGCGCGCAAGCTGGGCATGAACAACAGCCATTTCGGCACGCCCAACGGCTGGATGGACAACGGCAACACCTATTACACCGCGCATGATCTGGCGCTGCTCGCCAATGCCATGCTCACGCGCTTCCCGGCCGATTATCACCGCTATATCGGCCATAAGCAGCTCACCTGGAACGGCATTACTCAGCCCAATCACGACCCGACGCTTGGTATCATTCCCGGTGCCGACGGCATCAAGACCGGCTTTACCAACGAGGCGCATTACACCTTCCTCGGCTCGGCCGAGCGCGGCGGACGCCGGCTGGTGATGGTGCTGGCCGCCGTCCCTACTGCGCCCGAACGGGCACGAGCGGCCCGCGCCTTGATGGAATGGGGTTTCAATGCATGGGACGCTTATCCGCTATTCGGCAACGGCGAGCGCATCGGCACCGCCGAGGTTCAGCAGGGGACGGCAGCATCCGTCGGTCTGGTGGCCCCCCGCGCCTATTTCGCCACGCTGCCCAAAGGCGGTTTCGCTCCGATCAGCCTGCACGTTCGCTACAACGGGCCGATCATGGCGCCGATCGCCAAGGGCGCACAAATCGCCGATCTCGAAATCCGCGTCGGCAGCGAACCGCCGACGCATGTGCCGCTGATGGCTGCCAATGACGTGCCGCGGGGCAGCGCGATCGACCGGCTGCGCACCGGGCTGACGGACTTGCTGCGGTGAGGGAAGGCGGGGCGTTCATCGCGCTGGAGGGCGGCGAGGGCGCCGGCAAATCCACGCAGGCGCGGCTATTGGCCGAAGCTCTGCGCGAACGCGGGGTCGAAGTGAAATTGACTCGCGAACCCGGCGGAACGCCCGGTGCCGAAGCGATTCGCGGGCTGCTGCTGGGGCTTGACGGCGAAGGCTGGAATCTGCGCGCCGAGGCGCTGCTGTTCGCTGCTGCCCGTTCGGATCACGTCGAACGGCTGATCCGACCGGCGCTGGCCCGGGGCCAATGGGTGATCTGCGATCGCTATCTCGATTCGAGCCGGGCTTATCAGGGCGGGGGAGGCGGGCTGTCCGATCAGGACATTCTCGCACTGCATGGCATCGGCAGCCAAGGCTTGCTACCGGATCTGACCCTGTTGATCGAGGTCTCGCCCAAGGAGGCGGAAAGACGCCTGACTCAACGTGACGGTGACGTCACGGATCGGATCAGCGGGCGCGACGCTGCTTACCACGCCCGCGTCGCCGCTGCGTTTGCCCGCTTCGCTACGGAAGACCCTGCGCGTTTTGCCCGGATCGACAGCAATGGCAGCCGTGAGGACACGCATCGTCAGATCATGACCGCAGTGACGCCGCTGCTGGCGCATATGGCGTGAGTTTGACGTCAATCGCATTGTCGGGCCATGAGCCGGCGTGGCTGGAATGGCGCAGCGCGCTCGCTTCGACGCGGCTCCATCACGCCTGGATTCTCGCCGGACCGCAGGGCATCGGCAAGGGGCAATTTGCGCGCGCCGCCGCTGCCGAACTGGTCGCCGATCCGGATTCACCTCAGCCGCCATGGGATCGTCACGCGGATATCATCCTGCTCGACCCACTGCCGGCGAACGAAACCGAGGAAGCAAAACGCGCCGAGGGCAAACCTTATCAGACCAAGCGCAACATCGCGATCGACCAGGTTCGCCGGATGCAACAGCGGTTGACCACGCGGCCGACGCTGGGCAGCCGCCGCGCAATCATCATCGATGCCGCCGATGATCTGGAAAAAAGCGCGTTCAACGCGCTGCTAAAAAGCCTGGAAGAACCGCCGATCGGCACTTTCTTCCTGCTTGTCTCGCATCGTCCAGCTCGCTTGCCGGCGACCATTCGCTCGCGCTGCCGCAATTTGCGCTTTGCGCCGCTCGCCGATGCGGAACTCGAGAAAATCGTAGCGCGCGAAGCCCCTGAAGCGGATCAGCCCACACGGGCTGCGGCGATTGCCGCTGCGCAAGGCTCGCCCGGCATGGCGCTGGCCTTTGTCCACGCCGCGCTGGGAGCGGTGTATGATTTGATGCTGACGATCATCCGCGAAGGCGATGCGGCGCTGGCGCTGCGCGGCCAGCTCGCCGAAGCGGTGGGCGCGCGTCCCGACCGCGAACGCCAGATGGCGGTGCTCGATCTCGCTCGCGCGGTACTGGCCAGCGATCTGGCCCAAGCCGAGCCATCGCGGCAGGTCAGGATGATCGAAGCCCACAGCGCACTTGCCAAACTATCGGCCCAGGCGCCGACCTATAACTTCGACCCCGGCTTGCTGGCGATGGAAATTGGCGGGTTGCTGGCCTCGGCAGCGGTCCCTAGAGAGATGGTCTAGGCTTTTTTCAGCCGAACACTCATTTCAGAAAGCCTTCGCGCGGCATGGCCGAACCTTATTACATTACTACCGCTATCGCTTATCCCAATGGCAAGCCCCATATCGGCCATGCTTATGAAGCGATTGCCGCCGATGTCATCGCGCGTTTCCAGCGGCAGCAGGGCCGCGATGTCCGCTTCCAGACCGGCACGGACGAACACGGGCTGAAAATGGCGCAGAAGGCCCGCGAACTGGGCGTCACGCCAAGCCAGCTATGCGATGAAATGAGTCAATATTTCATTGATATGTGCGATACTCTGCATGTCAGTTATGATGTATTCCAGCGCACCACCGCGCCGCGCCATCACGCTGCCAGCCAGGAATTATGGCGGCGGATGGCCGCCAACGGCGACCTCTATCTCGATCGCTACGAGGGCTGGTACTCGGTCCGCGACGAAGCCTATTATGAAGCCAGCGAAGTGGTCGAAGGGGAAGGGGGCATCAAGCTTTCACCCCAGGGGACACCGGTCGAATGGACCGTGGAGGAAAGTTGGTTCTTCCGCCTGTCGCGCTATCAGGACAAATTGCTGGCGCTGCTGCGCGATCAACCCGGATTTCTCCAGCCCGAGAGCCGGCGCAACGAGGTCATCCGGTTTATCGAAGGCGGCCTGCGGGATCTGTCGGTTTCGCGCACCAGCTTCGACTGGGGGGTCAAGGTTCCCGAAAGCCACAACCATGTGATGTACGTTTGGGTCGATGCGCTGACCAATTATCTGACCGGCCTCGGGTTTCCTGAAGATACCACCGAAATGGCCAAATTCTGGCCAGCCGATCTGCATTTGATCGGCAAGGATATCGTGCGCTTTCACGCAGTCTATTGGCCGGCCTTTCTGATGAGTGCTGGTTTACCGCTGCCCAAATGCGTTTTCGGCCACGGCTTCCTGCTTCATCGCGGCGAGAAGATGTCCAAATCACTGGGCAATGTCGTCGATCCGCTGGAACTGGTCGCGCGGTTCGGCGTGGACAGCTTGCGCTACTTTTTGATGCGCGAAGTCAGCTTCGGCCAGGACGGCAGCTATTCCGCCGAAGCCATCGTCACCCGATGCAATGCCGAACTGGCGAATAGTTTCGGCAATCTGGCGCAGCGGGTTCTATCCCAGATTTTCAAGAATCTGGATGGCAGACTTCCCGAACAAGGTGAATTGACCGAGCTGGACAACGAGTTGGGCCGTTCGCTGCATCAGGCCATGCATGGCACGGTCCCCGAGGCGATGGCCGGCTTGAATTTCTCGGTCGCGATCGAGGAGTGGATGAGCCAGGTCTTTGCCTGCAACCAGTTCGTCGATAGTCAGGCACCCTGGGCGCTGAAAAAGCAGGGCGAACTGGCGCGGATGGAAACGGTGCTCGCAGTGCTGTTTCAGTGCATTCGCAATCTGGCGATCGCGATCCGACCGATCATCCCGACTTCGGCGGATAAATTGCTAGACCAGATGGGAATTCCTGTCGGTGAACGCGACCAGGCCGCGCTGCTGGATGCTACCTGGTACGCGCGCTTGACCGCCTCGGGATTTCGCCTGGGCCAGCCGGTCGGCGTGTTCCCACGACTGGAACTGCCCGTGACGGCTGAACATTGAGATCGAACGATGCTGATCGATTCCCACTGTCACCTCAATTATAAGGGCCTCGTCGAAGATCAGGCCAGCGTGCTGGCGAGGGCGCGCGCGGCGGGGATTGGTGGTTTCCTCAATATTTCAACCCGGCAGCGCGAATGGCAAGATGTAATCGGCACCGCCGAACGCGAAGCGGATGTCTGGGCCAGTGTCGGCATCCATCCGCATGAAGCCGATGCCCATGCCGATCTGGGCGAAAATATCCTGGTCGCGGCCGCAGAGCACGCCAAGGTGATCGCGATTGGCGAGACCGGCCTGGATTATTATTACGACCATTCGGATCGGCAGACCCAGCAGGCATTGTTTCGCACGCATATCGCGGTCGCGCGAAAAACTGGTTTGCCGTTGATTGTCCACACGCGTGATGCCGAGGAAGACACCGTGGCGATCCTGACCGAGGAGATGGCTGCCGGGGCCTTTCCAGCGCTGATCCATTGCTTCACAGCTTCGGCGGATTTTGCCGGCAAGATGCTGGGCCTGGGCTTGACGATATCGCTGTCCGGCATCGTAACGTTCAAGAATGCCAAAGATTTGCAGGCCATAGCTCGCGAATTGCCTGAGGAACGTCTGCTGGTGGAAACCGACGCTCCGTTTCTGGCGCCGATTCCCCATCGCGGGCAAGTCTGTGAGCCGGCCTTTACCGCCGATACGGCGCGCTTTGTCGCCGCATTACGCGGAATCGAGCCGGAGGCGCTGGCTGAGGTAACCACCCGCAATTTCTTCCGGCTGTTCGATAAGGCGGCGGCATGAAACTGGTCATGCTGGGCAGCGGCACGTCGACCGGCGTGCCACGCGTCGGCGGGGCGGATGGCGCGGATTGGGGCGAATGCGATCCGAATGAGCCGCGCAACCGCCGCAGCCGCTCCTCGATCATCGTCGAAAGCGACGCTGGCCAGCGTTTGTTGATCGACACTTCGACCGATTTGCGCGCGCAATTGCTGGCGGTAGACATTCATCGGATCGACGCCGTGTTCTGGACGCATGACCATGCCGATCATTGTCACGGCATCGATGATCTGCGCCCGTTCCGCTATGGGCGTGCCGGAGCGCTACCGGGCTACGCTGCGGAAGAGACCGTGCGACGGCTGCGCCAGCGCTTCGGCTATGTCTTCGCTGGCCAGCACGGCTATCACACCATCGTCACGCTCGACACGCTGGATCGGCTGCGGATGTGCCATGGCTTTGGCGTGGGCTGGTGCCAGATGCCGCACGGGCCCGCGCAGAGCACCGGATGCCGTTTTGAATGTGACGGCAAAATAATCTCTTATGCCGTAGACTTCGACTCGATTACCAGTGAGATGGTCGAGCTGTTTACCGGTTCGGATATTCTGGTGGTCGATTGCCTGCGCCGTGAGGCGCATCCCACGCACGCCAATCTCGATTTGGCGCTCGAACTGGCCGAAGCGGTGCGAGCCGATCGCGCGGTGCTGACGCATCTCGACAAGAGCATGGATTTTGCCGCGCTGTCCGCCGAGCTGCCGGGCCATGTGCTGGTCGGATTTGACGGCCTGGAACTGGTGGCATGACCGCCGGCATGTCTCAAGGCGATGCCTTGGCAACGGCGCTGCTGGCAACCATGGCTTTGATGCTGGCGAGCCGCGCAATGGGCGCGATGAAGATATCGTTCAAAGCCAAGGCGGCGATGGCTGCAGCGTGGCTGGTACTGATCGTGCTCGCCACCCTCCTCGCTTCGCAATGGTCTCGATATTTTACATAATATATATTATCATCCTTACTTCTTTGCCGTGAACTCTGCGCCCCTGCTTTTTGCTATTGCACCGATGGACACGATCCCCTTCAATCTGAATATCACGCCAAAACTCAATGGAAGAGAATGTCATGAGCGATGAAACGTCAGCCACCATCCGATCCGCGCGCGGCGACTGGGCGGCAGAGCACCGACTCCGCTATTTGCAGTCCGGGGGCGCCGATGGCCACATCGAGGATCTGACTCCGGTCGGCGGACGACCGTTCGCGACCAATTGCCTGCTCAAATACCACGGGCGCAAAAGCGGCAGGACATTCATCACCGGCCTGACTTATGCCGATATTGCTGGTGAAGTCGTGATCTGTGGCTCCAAGGGCGGCGCGGACAAGCACCCCGATTGGTATTTGAACCTCATCGCGCAGCCGGAAGTGGAATTCCAGATCGCCACCCAGGCCTTCCGGGGCACATGGCGCGAGCCCGAAGGTGACGAACGCGCGAAAATCTGGACATTCTTCGTGGACTGCCATCCCTTCTATATCCCCTATCAGGCCTCGACCAGCCGCCTGCTGCCGCTGGTGCTGCTGCAAGCGGTGACGCCGATACCGGTGTTCAAGGAGAGCGACGCTACCGGTATTCGTCCGAGTTGAGGTAGCCGCCTCACTCGGGCATGCTATCCTGCAGAGCGCGACGCAACGGGCCGAAATCTGCCGAAAACACCCTGGCCTTTATTCCGATTGCACGGCACGCCGGAGGCTTCTACGCGCTTGCGACGCGTTCGGGAGAATCATCTAATGGTGATCCTGGCGCGGCAAGGGGACAAGTATGACGGGTCAAGCTCAAGGCGTTGACGCTATTCCGCCAGCGGCTTTCGATTTCGACGCCGAGGCAGCTCCACATATCGGCGGAACGCTCCCGGCGCTGATGCTGGGGGCGACCGGAGTCGTCTTCGGCGATATCGGCACCAGCCCGCTTTATGCCTTGCAGGCGATCATGACCGGCGAACATCCGCTGGCGATCAATATTCTCAATATCTACGGCGTCATCAGCCTGATCTTCTGGACGATGATCGTGGTGGTGACGATCAAATATGTGTTCATCGTCATGCGCTGCGACAATCATGGCGAAGGCGGCAGCCTGGCTTTGCTCGCGCTGATCAACCGCACGCTTGGCCGGTCGCCGGGCCTGCGCTGGATCACCGTCTGTGGCCTGCTGGCGACGGCGCTATTTTACGCCGATTCGATGCTGACGCCGGCGATCTCGGTGATCTCGGCGGTCGAAGGGCTCGATGTTGTCAACCACGGCTTCCGTCCGTTTGTCGTCCCGATCGCGCTGGCTATCCTGATCGGGCTATTCGTGATTCAGATGTATGGTACGGATCGCGTCGGCAAGGTGTTCGGCCCGATCATGCTGATCTATTTCCTGGTCATCGCCGTGCTGGGTGTGATCAATATCGCCGCCCACCCCCAGGTCCTGTGGGAACCGCTTAATCCCTGGTATATTCTGCTGTTCTTCAAGGCCCATCCGGTGGTGTCCTTCCTGTCGCTGAGCGCGGTGGTCTACGCCATCACCGGGGTCGAGGCGCTCTATGCGGACATGGGCCATTTCGGGCGCAAGCCAATCGCCTTTGCCTGGCTGATGGTGGCGCTGCCCACGCTGATCCTCAATTATATGGGCCAGGCCGCGCTGCTGATCACTCACCCCCAGGCCGCCGACAATCCCTTCTTCCACATGGCCCCGCCGCAATTTCTGCTGCCGCTGGTGATCCTGGCGACGATGGCGACGGTGATTGCCAGCCAGGCGGTCATCTCCGGCGCCTTCTCGGTGACGCAGCAGGCCATGCAACTGGGCTACATCCCGCGCTTCAAGATCAAGCACACTAGCTCACGCGCTGCCGGGCAAATCTATATCCCCGGGGTAAACTGGTTTCTCGCCGCGATGGTGGCCACGCTGGTAATCGTGTTCAAAAGTTCGGCGGCGATGTTGCCCGCCTATGGCCTGGCGGTGGTCGGCACGATGCTCATCACGACGATGATGCAATATGTGGTGATCTTCCGGATCTGGAAAACGTCGCTGTGGATCGCCGGCCCCGGCCTGGTGTTCTTTGGTTTCGTCGACAGTGCTTATCTGGCCGCCGGTTCGGCAAAGTTCTTCGAAGGCGCCTGGCTGCCGGTGGTGGTCGGGCTGATCATTTTCACGATGCTGACGACCTGGGCGGAAGGCCGCCGGCTGCTCAAGGAAAAGATGGAAAGCTCGGCGCTTCCAGTCGAGGTTTTCATCAAATCGGTGGCGGGATCGGCGATGCGCGCGCCGGGCACCGCGGTCTTCCTGACCGCGGCCACCGATGGTGTGCCGGCCGCCCTGCTCCACAATATCAAGCACAACCATGTGTTGCACGAACACACCGTGCTGTTGAACGTCAAGATCGTCGGGGTGCCTTATGTCGCGGATTGCGACCGTTACACGGTGACCGATCTCGGCCAGGGTTTCTGCCGGCTACGGTTGCGCTATGGCTTCATGCAGCAGACCGATGTCCCTGAAACACTCAAGCAGGTCGAAGGCTGTGGCACCGATTTCAACCCGATGAGAACCAGCTTCTTCATGTCGCGCGAAACCCTGCTGCCGTCGCGCAAGCCCGGCATGCCGCTGTGGCGCGAGCAAATCTTTGCCTGGATGATGCGCATGGCGGACTCGGCGATGTCGTTTTTTCATCTCCCGACCAATCGGGTTGTCGAACTCGGCAGCCAGGTCGAAATCTAAAGCTGAATTGCTTAGAACATCGTGCGAAACCTAGTTCAACCGAAGGTAAAAAGTGGGCACCGATTTTTACCTTCGGTTGAACTAGGTTTCGCATTAAACGATGCGACAACAAAAACTGAGAGCGGGCAGCGTGATTCACATTTCACGCAGCCCGCTCTAGCGTCTGATCCGAAACTTCGTTTCGGATAGTCGACCCTCCCCTGCCGTGAGGCTTGCGTGAAATCGCGGGTGGAAGCAGATTAGATATATTAACCGGAAATTTAGGCCGATGCGTTAGCTGCGAATAGGATAGCGCGAGGATTTCATTTTGTCCGGATCAGCCAAGCACGAAGATGCAGCACGGCCATCGGCGATTGCACGTTTTGGCCGCACTGAACTCGATGTGCTGGTGATGGGGATCACATACGCGGCGATTATCCTGTTCGTTGGCAACGGCGGCGCGGTATTCAGCAAAACGATCATCGCGGCACAGGGCCTCGGTTTCGGCCCAGACCGCCTTTTATCCACGGCATTATTGCTCAATATCGCAATCGTGATGTTCGGCTGGACACGCTATGGGAAATTGCACGCAGAGCTGAATGAGCACCGCCAGGCCGAAGAAGTCGCCCGGCAGCTTGCCGAAACCGATCCGCTGACCGGTTGCCTCAATCGCCGCAGCATGCGGCAGGCGACTGAAAACCTGATCGAAGGCGCTACGGGGCGCGGTGAAGCCGTTGCCGTGATCATGATCGACATCGATAAATTCAAACTGATCAACGATATCAACGGGCACGCCGTTGGCGATCGCCTGCTTTGCGAATGTGCCGAGCGCAGCCGATTGCTGTTGCCGCCCGGTGCGCTGTTAGCCCGGCTCGGTGGCGATGAATTCGCCTGTGTGGTTCCCTTCAACCCGCGCCGTCCCGAACAAATCGATCATTTTGCCGCAGCGCTCATTCGCAGCGTCTCGGCGCCGATGTCGGTAGCTGGCTACGAGGGCCACGTTACCGCCTCGCTCGGGATCAGCCGCAGTGACGGCGTGCGGCAGCCCGGCGATCTGATGCCGGCCGATCCCCAGGCAACCCCGGCCACGCCCGATCACCTGCTGCATATGGCGGATATCGCCATGTACCAGGCGAAGAAACAGGGGCGTAATCAGTATTTGTGGTTCGAAGGCGAGATGGCCACCGAATTGCGCTATCGTAACGAGCTGGAAAACGCGATCCGACTGGGCATCGCCGAGCACGAATTCGTGCCGTATTACGAACAGCAGATCGATCTGCTGTCCGGCGAACTGGTCGGTTTCGAGATGCTGGCGCGTTGGCAATCGCCGAAACTGGGTATGATCGGCCCCGAGGTATTCATCCCGATCGCCGAGGAAATCGGTGTGATTGGCGAGCTATCGGAAAGCGTCATCGCCCAGGCCCTGCACGATGCGCGCGATTGGCACCCTCGCCTGACCTTGTCGGTCAATATTTCGCCTGTGCAACTTCGCGATCCCTGGTTCGCGCAGAAAATCCTGAAAATGCTGGTTGCCGCGAATTTTCCGCCTAACCGGCTGGATATCGAAATCACCGAGAGCAGCCTGCATCAAAACATTGCCGGTGTGCATGCGCTGATCACCAGCCTGAAAAACCAGGGTGTCGGCATCAGCCTGGATGATTTCGGCACTGGTTACAGCTCCCTGGCCCAACTTCGCAACCTGCCGTTCGATCGGCTCAAGATCGATCGCAGCTTTGTCATGTCGATGGTCAAGGACAAGGACAGCGCCTCGATCGTGCAGATCATCTCGAGCCTGGGGGAAAGCTTCGGCCTGCCGATGACCGCCGAGGGCATCGAAAGCCCCGAGATATTGGAAAAGCTGAGCACGATCGGCAAGTTCAAGGGTCAGGGTTACCTTTATGGCAAGCCGGCTCCAGCTGCGGACGTGGTATCCATGCTGGCCGTGCGCAAGCTGCTGGTGGTCGATGCCGGTGCGGGTCGCAGCCTGGGTACGGGCGATGGGAAAGACGTTGTTCCGGGATCGTTGCGGCGGAGCGCCTGACCCGCCGTCGATGCCATCCCAGAATTTTCCGCAGACCCCCACGCATATAGGCGCATAGTTGGCCCGCACGGCTCTGGACGCCAAGGCCCACAGCGCATAGAGCGCGCTGACTATGCGAGTTCCCTTCGTCAAGATGCACGGGTTGGGCAATGATTTCGTCGTGCTCGATGGGCGCGAGGAAGCCTTGCCGCATGTCGATGCAGCGCTGGCCCAGGCATTGGCCGATCGCCACACCGGGATCGGTTGCGATCAGCTGATCCTGCTCGAACGCTCGATCCTTGCGGATTTGCGCATGCGCATTTTCAATCCCGACGGCTCCGAAGTCGAGGCTTGCGGCAATGCCACGCGCGCGGTGGGGCTTCTCCACGGCGGCGCGGCCCGGATCGAAACGCAAGGCGGGATCATCACCGCTTCCCCCTCACCTGCCGGTATCGCGGTGGAAATGGGACAGCCGCGCTTTGACTGGGACGCGATACCCTTGGGTTTTGCCATGGATACGCTGCACATGCCGGTTGCCTGGGGCGAGGCAGACGCACTCGCCGAGCCGGCGGCAGTCAATGTCGGCAATCCCCATGTGGTATTTTTCGTGTCCGATTGCGATGTCGCGCCGCTGGCCGAGCTTGGCCCGATTATCGAGCACGACGCGCTGTTTCCCCACCGGATCAACGTCAATGTCGCGACTGTGATCGACCGTAATGCGCTGCGATTGCGGGTGTGGGAGCGCGGCGCGGGGCTGACCCGCGCTTGCGGCACGGGTGCTTGTGCCACCGCCATCGCAGCGATGCGACGTGGGCTGGTCGAGCGCCATGTCGCGGTGACTTTGCCCGGCGGCACGCTGACCATCGATTGGCGCGAGGACGGCGAAATCGTCATGACCGGCGCGGCGGCGGAAAGCTTTCGCGGCAGCTTCGATCCGGCCGATTTCGGCGCCATCCCCGCGCTTCAGCAGGCAGGATGACCGCAGAGGTGATCTCGCTCGGCTGCCGGCTTAATCTGTCGGAAAGCGAGAGCCTGCGCGGGATGCTGGCCGGTGAGAGCGAACTCGTCGTCATCAACAGCTGCGCGGTGACCAGCGAGGCGCTGCGCCAGACCCGCCAGGCCATTCGCCGCGCCCGCCGCGCTCGCCCCGATGCCAGGCTGCTGGTGACCGGATGCGCCGCCGAGATCGATCGCGCGGCAATCAGCGCCATGCCCGAGGTCGATGGCCTGATCGCCAATCGTGCCAAGCTCGATCCGCGCGCGTGGAACGTGGCCCCGGCCCTCCCTTGCCCAGCAGCCGCCAGCCAGCACACCCGCGCTTTCATCGGCGCGCAGAACGGCTGCGATCATGCCTGCACCTTCTGCGTGATTCCGCAGGGGCGCGGGCAGAGCCGCTCACGCTCGATGGCCGAGATTGCCGCCGACATCGACCGCGAACTCGTTCGCGGGGTGCGCGAAGTGGTCCTCACCGGCGTTGACCTTACCGCCTGGGGACTGGACCTTCCCGATGCCCCGCGCCTGGGCGCTCTGGTCACGTCGATACTGCGCGCCTGCCCCGATCTTCCTCGCCTGCGCTTGTCCTCGCTCGATCCGGCCGAAGTCGACGACGAATTGTTCGGCCTGCTCACCAGCGAGCTGCGGGTGATGCCGCATGTCCATTTGTCGCTGCAGCACGGTGATGACCTTATCCTGAAACGAATGAAGCGCCGCCACCTGCGCCACGATGCCCTCACCCTGGTCGAGCGCCTGCGCGCCCGGCGCAGCGATATGGCCGTCGGCGCCGATCTGATTGCAGGATTTCCGACCGAGGACGAGGCGGCCCATCAGGCCAATCTCGCTATCGTACGCGAGTTGGGCATCGTCCACGGCCACGTCTTTCCGTTCTCGGCACGGGCGCACACCCCCGCCGCGCGGATGCCGCAAACCCCATTGCCGGCAATCCGCGCTCGTGCCGCCGAACTGCGCAGCGCCGTCGCGGCCGAACACGCGCGCTGGCAGCAGGCTCTGGTCGGCACGCCGCTCGCAGTCCTGGCCGAGCGCGATGGGACCGGCCATGCTACGAACTTCGCGCGAGTCATGCTGCCGCAAGCCACCCCGGCAGGCTCGCTGCTGACCGTGGTTCCCACCGAAATACGCGAGGGCCTGCTGGCATGAGCGCCGATAGCTGGACTGCGCGAGTCTTCGGCGGGCTCGCCAAGACCTCGGAACGCCTGACGGAAAACCTTGCCGGCAACCTCATTGGAATTGGGGGCAAGACCCGGCTCGATCCCGCCCAGCTCGATGAGCTGGAAGATGCGCTGATTCTGTCCGATCTCGGCCCGCGCGCCGCGGCCCGTATCCGCGACAAGCTCGCCGAGACCCGCTTCGAGCGCGGCGCCGATGAAGTGGCGATCCGCGAAGCCGTGGCCGAAGAGATCGCCGCGATCCTGCGCCCCGTCGCCAAGCCGCTTGACGTCACCGCCTTTCCCCGGCCGCATGTGGTGCTGGTGATCGGGGTCAACGGCTCGGGGAAAACCACCACCATCGCTAAACTCGCCCATCTGTTTCAGGAACAGGATTACGGGGTAATGCTCGCCGCCGGCGACACCTTTCGCGCCGCCGCGATCGGCCAGCTTGCGGTCTGGGCCGAGCGCATCGGCGTACCGATCATCCGCGGACCCGAAGGCGGCGATTCCGCCAGCGTCGTCTTCGACGCGGTAAAAGCCGCCACCGAGCAGGGCATCGACGCGCTCATCGTCGATACAGCCGGGCGGCTGCATAACAAACGCGAGCTTATGGACGAACTGGCCAAGATTCGCCGCGTGCTCGGCCGTCTTAACCCCGCCGCACCGCATGACGTGGTGCTGGTACTGGATGCCACGAACGGACAGAATGCCTTGACGCAAATCGAAATTTTCCGCGAGTTGGCAGGAGTGACCGGCCTCGTCATGACCAAGCTCGACGGCACCGCGCGCGGCGGTGTGCTGGTGGCGGCGGCAGAGCAATATGGCCTGCCGATCCATGCCATCGGTGTCGGCGAAAAAATCGACGATCTGCGCCCGTTCGATCCCGAACTGGTCGCCCGGGTGATCGCCGGGGTAGCCCAGTGAGCGCGCCGCAGAATAATTCGGCGGTCAAACCGCGCAAACATTCCACCTGGCTCAATGTGGTGGTCGATTACGGCCCGGTCGTGGCGTTCTTCGTCGTCTACAAATTATACTCGCCGGTTCATCACGAGCAGGCCATCGCCGAGGTGGCCGCGGTCATCAAGGGCACGATGGCGTTCATGATCGGCGCGGTGGTGGCGCTGGCGATCAGCCTGATCAAATTCGGACGGGTATCGCCGATGCTGTGGCTATCGACCGCGCTGATCCTGTTTTTCGGCGGGCTGACGGTGTTCTTCCAGGATAGCGTCTGGATCCAGCTCAAACCGACGGTGATTTACCTGATCTTCGGCGTCGCTTTGCTGGTCGGCTGGTTGCGCGGTCGCGCCTTACTCAAGGTGCTGCTCGAAGCCGCTTTCGAAGGGCTCGATGATACCGGCTGGATGATTCTGTCGCGCAATTGGGGTTGGTATTTCCTCGTGCTTGCGCTGCTCAATGAAGTGCTGCGCCATTTCTTCAACTTCCAGCATCACAATTTCGGCTTGTGGCTGCAAGCCAAGCTCTATCTGTTCCTGCCGGCTTCGTTCCTGTTCACCTTCGCGCATATTCCATTGCTGCTGCGCCATGGGCTGGGCGATGAACCAAAAGAAGATGCTGTTTCCGCCGAGTAAATGGCGGCAGCGATAGCCGATTCTCCCTGTTGCAGAAAACCTTGTGACAAATTCGCGTCTTTCCGCAATATAGGCCGCGTCGTTTGGTCGCGACGACAGCAAGAGAACGATGCCCGCGTCGCCATGGCCGGAGCATTGATAGCTGAAGGGGGAACATCATGGCCAAATTTTTTGGAAATCTGCATCTCGTGCTGGCGGTGGGCCTCGTGCTTGCCATTGCGGTGATGTTCGCATTCTCGCCCGATGCACCGCTGGACGCCAACGCTGTGCTGCATTGGCTGCATGTCTTTTTCGGTATCCTCTGGATCGGGCTGCTCTATTACCTCAACTTCGTCCAGGTGCCGACGATGCCCAAGGTTCCAGTCGAACTGAAGGCTGGTGTCACCGGCTACATTGCCCCGCGCGTGTTCTTTTTCTTCCGTTGGTCGGCATTGCTGACCGTGCTCACCGGCCTTGCCATCGCTATCCTCGGGCATTTCGCGCATGAAGCGTTCACTTTCACCGGGGGCAGCAGGGTGAAGATGATCGGGCTCGGCATGTGGCTGGCGCTGATCATGGCTGCCAACGTGTGGTTCATCATCTGGCCCGCGCAGAAGAAAATCCTCGGCATCATCGAGGCGACGGCTGAAGAAAAGGCTGCCGCAGCGCCGCGTGCGTTGTTCGCCAGCCGCACCAATCTGCTGCTGTCGCTGCCAATGCTGTATTGCATGGTCAGCGCCAACATCACCTGAACCGGCATTACTCGATCCTATAAAAGGCGCGGCGTCCTGGTGGATGCCGCGCCTTTTGGTAGAATAATCAGCCCTGATCGGCGCGTGAAACGCCCTTGCCGTCGAGATTTTTCGCAACGAATTCCCAATTGATCGCCTTGCCGAGCAAGGTCTCGACATGCTTGGGCCGCGCATTGCGATAATCGATGTAATAGGCATGTTCCCAGACATCGATGGTCAACAGCGGAACCGCGCCATCATGCGCCGCCGGGCTGTCGGCATCGTGGAATGACGTCACCTTGAGCGCGTCGCCTTCCAGTAGCAGCCATGCCCAGCCGCTGCCGAAATGGCCGACGGCTTCATCCTTGAGCTTGGTCAGCAGCGCCTCGTGCGATCCGAAACCTTCGGTGATCAGTTCGGCCAGCTTGCCGCTCGGAGCCTGGGTATCGGGCGACAGCCCTTCCCAATAAAAGCTATGATTCCAGATTTGGGCCGCATTGTTGAACAGTGGCTTGTTGCCACTGGCCTTGGCCTTGGCAATGACTTCGACGAGGCTGGCACCGGCAAGATCGGTGCCCTCGACGAGGCTGTTCGCCTTGTCGACATAGGCCTTGTGGTGCTTGCCGTGGTGATAATCGAAGGTTTCAGCCGAAATCGTGTCGCCAAAAGCGCTTGTCGAATAGGGAAGATTGGGGAGGAAGAACGGCATCGGCATTCCTTTCGCGAAGGGGGGCATGAGCGGTCGCGCATACGTTCCACGCGGTAACGCATGAAATGAGAAAAGATTGCGTCAGCGCAAAAAAATAACGCTGGGGAAGGCGCGAATCAGCCCGGGCCAAGCCGCAATACCTTCAGTTTGGCTACATCCCGCCCCTGCGGGTTGCCGCGATAAAGCCGTCCAATTGGGCTAACCGACTGGTCAGGTCGGCGCGCCATGGCGCGTCCTGCGGGCTACGCGCGAGCAGCCCGGCCCATTGCGCACGCCCCGCTTCCAACTGCCCGGACCGCGCCAGCGCCAGCCCGAGGAAAAATGGCGGCCCCGGTGCGGCGGGGTTGATCGTAGCAGCGCGGTTGAAGGCCAGCAGCGCCGCCGGCGACAAGGTTCCCTGGGCATGGTGGACCAGCGAATTGGCCAAGGCCAGCCAGGCTTCACCATCGCGCGGATTGCGGTCTACCTCGCCGCGCAGGATATTGGCGGCATCGGCATATTGCCCATGCCGAGCAAAGGCATCGGCGACCATCAGCCAGCGATCGCTCTGATCGTCGCTGCCCGCCAGCTTCTGCCGGGCCGTCACCAGCGTATCGGTATTGTCGGGCGCAGTCTCGTCCGGCGCACGCGGCGCGCCTGGCTCTCCCGGATGACCCTGCGCGGCATAGCCCGCCAGCCCCAGCAAAAGCGCTGCCAGCACCGCCTCCCAACCGGCGCGCTTTACGCGGAACAGCACGACCAGCGCGAGAAAGCAGGCTGCGGCCAGTGCGATGATGGCTACCCAGGTCATGATTGGCCCACCCGTGAGAAACGCTTGCGCAACAGCAGCGCCGCCAGCCCCAGCAGCAGCAGGGGCGCCGCGAACAACGGCCAGGTCAGCGTGGTGATGCGCGGCGCATAAGTCACGTAATCACCATAGCGCTGAACCAGCCACCCACGAATCGCCTCGGGATCTTCGCCATGGGCGATCCGCAAGCGCACCTGATTGCGCATGTCCCCGGCGATCGGCGCATCGGAGTCGGCGATCGACTGGCTCTGGCAGACCAGACAGCGCAGCGTTTCCATCAGCGCCTCGGCCTTGGCCTCCAGCGCCGGATCGTCGAGCTGGCGATAGGCGTAAGGGGCCGGCGGCATGGTGTCGTCGGCCCACGCTGGGGCCCACACTGGCCCCACCAAAACCGCCAGAAGAGCTGCAAAAAGGAGGATAAACCGCCGGGCCATCATGACGCCTCGCGCAGTTTGGCGAGGATCGCCGGAATTTCCTCGGCCCGGATATCCCCGATGTGCTGGTAGCGGATCACCCCCTTGCCATCGATGACGAAGGTTTCCGGCACGCCCGAAGAGCCGATCGCCAATTGCACCGCGCTGACGTCATCGGCGCCGATACGGCTGTAAGGATTGCCATTCCGGGCAAGATACGCGGCGAGATCGTCGCTATGATCGCGGATGGCGATGCCGTCGATCTCCGCACCCTGCCCCGCCAGCGCATCGATTTGCGGCGATTCCACCGCGCAGGGGATGCACCAGCTGGCAAAGATATTGAGCAGATGCGGCTTGCCCGTGGCCAGATCGGCGCGCGCCAGACCGGGACGATCTGGCACCGCCGCGCGCAAGGCGAATTGCGGCAGGGGCTGGCCGATCATCCGGCTGGGCACATCATGGTCGGCGGGACGCAGCAGACCGCCGACGACGAGCAGCACAAAGCTCAGAAACAGGCCCAGCGGCAGCCACATCGCCCAGCGCGCGACGCGCAGATCGGGCTCGGCAGGATTGGCTTCGGGACCGGTCATCGCCCTTGCCTCATGCGCCGATAAGCGATCTTGTCGCGCACGACGATGCGCTTGAGATCGGCCAGCAGCCGGCCGAGCAGCGCCAAGGCCCCGCCCAGACCGATCAGCGCGCCACCCAGCCAGATCATCGGCACGAAGGGCTTCCACCACAACCGCAACTGCCATCTGCCACCATCCGCCTGTTCGCCAAGGACGGTATAGAGCTGGCCGTTCCAGCGGGTATGCAGCGCCGAGACCGTGGTGTTCTGCTGCGGCGCCCAGAAGCTGCGAGCCTGCGGCGTCATGGCAAAGACATCGCCGTCCTGATAACGCACCCGCAATTGCGCCTCTAGCGCGGTCCAGTTGGCGCCCGCGACCGGTTCGACACCGGCCAGCGTGACATGCCACGGCCCCACCGCGACCACCTCGCCGACATGCGCCGCGATCAGCTTCTCGGTGGAAAAGGCGCTGTCGCAAGCCATGCCGAACAATGCCACGGCGACGCCGAAATGCGCAATAACCATACCCGCGACCGGCAGGGGCAAGCGACGGAGATTTCGCCCCTTGAGCGGCATCAGGCTGGCCACGGCGATGGCCGGCGCCAGCACGAGCCCGATGTATGGCAGTCCCTTCACCCCCAGCCACAGTGCCAGACCTGCCGCTGCCAAGCCGATCACCAATCCCGGAAGCAACAGCGAGCGGACGCGTATCAGCTTGTCGCGCCGCCAGCGTAGCAACGGCCCGACCATCAGCACCAGCACCATCGGCACGAAGAAGAGCGACGCCATCGGATTGAAATAGGGCGGCCCCACCGACACTTTCTGCCCGAAGGCCTCGGTCACCAGCGGATAAAGCGTGCCGATCAGGACGATGCCCAGGATCGAGGAAAGCATGACATTGTTGAACACCAGCGCCCCCTCGCGGCTGGTCACCGCGAAACGCTCGCCCTCGGTAACCGTGCCCGCGCGCAAGGCGAACAACACCAGCGCACTGCCGATGTTGATCGCCAGCAGCATCAGAATGAAACTGCCACGGCGGGGGTCGACGGCAAAGGCGTGGACGCTGGTGAGAATGCCCGAGCGCACCAGGAAAGTGCCGATCATCGACATCGAAAAGGCGATCACCCCCAGCATGATCGTCCAGGCACGCAGCGCATTGCGCGCGGCGAGCACGCCGCAGGAATGAAGCAGCGCCGTGGCCGCGAGCCATGGCATCAGCGAGGCGTTTTCGACCGGGTCCCAGAACCACCAGCCACCCCAGCCAAGATCGTAATAGGCCCAATAGCTGCCGGCGGTAATGCCTAAAGTCAGAAACACCCAGGCGCCCAGCACCCACGGCCGCATCGCTCGGGCAAAGGCGGGCCCGACCTCGCGCGTGACCAGCGCCCCGATCGCGAAGCTGAAGGCGATCGAGAGCCCGACGTAGCCAAGATACAGCGTCGGCGGATGAAAGGCGAGGCCAGGGTCCTGCAACAGTGGATTGAGCCCCTGCCCTTCAGCGGGCACCGGCGACATTCGCGCGAAAGGATTCGAGGCAATCAGCAGGAAGCCATAAAAGCCGAGGCTGACAAAGGCTTGCCCCGCCAGCGTCGCCAGCATGGTCGGCTCGGGCAAGCGGCGCTCGACCAGCGCGACGAAACCGCCGGCCAGGCCCATCACCGTGACCCACAGCAGCATCGAGCCTTCGTGATTGCCCCAGGTGCCGGCGAGCTTGTAAATCATCGGCTTGGCCGAATGCGAATTTTCGACGACCAACTTCACCGACAAGTCGGTCTGGGCGAACAGGCCCATCAGCGCAATCAAGGCACAAGCCGCGAGCAGCCCCTGCACCACCGCCACCGGCCTGACGATACCGGCGAGCGTCCCGCCATCACCCACGCCTTTGTTAAAAGAAACCAGCGCCAAGGCGCCGGCGATCAGCTGCAGTCCCGCCAGCGCGGCGGCCAGCCATAAAGCGGCCAGACCCAGTTCGGCTAGCATGTGCTATCTGCTCCGCTCATTTGGTTGCGGCCACGGCCTGGCGTGCCTGTTGCGCGGTCATGTCTTTGAGTTCGCGCGGAACGTAACGCTCGTCGTGCTTGGCAAGGAGATTGTCAGCGAGAAATGTACCGTCCGGGCTGCTCTTGCCCTCGGCCACGACGCCCGAGCCTTCGACGAACAGCGCCGGGCGAATACCCGAAAAACGCACCGGCACTCGCGCCTTGCCGTCAGTGACGACGAAGCGGACGGTCACGCCATCGGCCTCGTTGTGCATCGATCCGCGCTCGACCATGCCGCCCAGCCGCACTTCGCGATCGGGAGATGAGGGATGCGCCGCCATGTCGCTCGGCAGATAGAAATACGACGCCTGGTTGCGCAGCGCCCAAGCCGCGAGGAGCACGGCGCCGACCAGCGCTGCCAGTGCAATGAGGATCAGCACCAGCCGCTGATGCTTGGCCTTAATCATGGTCATCGCTGCCGCACCTCGTCGCGGCGCTTTTCGGCGCGGCGCATCGCCAGCCAACTCCATCCCAGCAACGCCAGCGTGCCGCCCGCGCCCGCGACATAAGCCGCCCAGACGAACGGCCAGGGATCGAGAACCTCGGTCACGCCTGCGCCTCCCTGACCAGCGCCTTGCGCCGCAGCCGGGCTTCCGCCTGGGCTCCGGCCAGGATCGTGCGCATCCGCATCAACACGACACCGCCGAAGATAAGGCTGAAGCCGAGCGTAGCGGCAAACAGCGGCCACAGGAAAGCGGCGGCCATCGCGGAGCTGCCCCCCCCTAATCCGCCAAAACTGATGCTCGGCGGCTGGTGCAGGCTGTTCCACCACAGCACCGAATAATGGATGATGGGAATATTGACCGCCCCGACCAGCCCGAACACCGCTGCGACCCGCGATTGTCCGCCACCATCGCGCGCCGCCGCATCGGCGAGCGCGATATAGCCAAGGTAGAGAAACAGTAAAACCAGCATGCTGGTCAACCGGCCATCCCACACCCACCATGTGCCCCACGCCGGACGCCCCCAGAGCGAGCCACTGAGCAAGCACAGCGCGGGGGAGAAGGCGCCGGGAACCGCCGCCGCCCGGGCCGCCACGCCGGCCAGCGGATGCCGCCAGACGATCTCGGCCAGGCTGGCCCCGGCAATCGCCATCCACCCCGCCATCCCCAGCCATGCCGAGGGTACGTGAATGTAGAGAATACGGACGGAATCGCCCTGCAACCGGTCTGCCGGCGCACCGGTAAGGCCCCAAATCAGCGCCGCGCTCGCGATCAGCACACCCGGCGCCAGCAACGATGGCGTCAGCCAGCGAGCGAGGCGCAAAAACCGGGCAGGATTGGCGAAGCCGTGCATCTATGGGGCCGTGCGAATACTCGATGGCGGGTTTCGATGGGGCGAAATGCCGTCACGAACTGGTCCAGCCGGGAGGCCGCTTTGGCAGGCCAAGCCTCAGCCCGCAAGAGCCGGGCCGAGGATTATCGTCAGGCAGGAATTGACCCGAATTCGGGTCCAGCACGAATGGGGCGACCGATGGGGTTTGAACCCACGACCTCCGGTACCACAAACCGGCGCTCTAACCAACTGAGCTACGGTCGCCATATTCGGGCGCGCCCGACGAGGGCGCGCATTTCGCACAGGGCCGGCGGGTTGGAAAGCGAAAAATTCGCCAGCCGCGCCGCCCCGCGCAAAGCCTGATAAGCTCAGCCCTTCTTGAGGGTCAGGCCACCGAAACGCTTGTTGAACTGGGCCACCCGACCGCCGGCATCGAGCAGGCGCTGGTTGCCGCCGGTCCAAGCCGGGTGCGACGTCGGATCGATTTCAAGCGACATGGTATCGCCTTCCTTGCCCCAGGTGGAGCGCGTTTCGAAGACGGTGCCGTCGGTCATCTGCACCTTGATCATGTGATAGTCGGGATGGATATCGGCCTTCATGGCATTTCTCTTTCACAGTGGCCGGTTCCGACCGGCCTGAATTGGAAGGCGCGCGCATAGCTGTGACGCTGGCGCTTGTCCAGTGTTGTTCCAGGGTCGTCGTTTGAAATTCGCCGAAGGCGAATTGAAGTGCGGTTCCGGCCCGCTCCCCCGGCCCAACCACCCACAGGGTACCTTCAATGGGTGGTTGGGCCGGGGGAGTGGGCCGGAACCGCGCTATGAAATTCCGGCACCGGAATTTCCCAACAAATTCTCAGGCCTCCGGCGGGTCGGCGACCATCGCGGTGAAATTGACCTCGCAAGCGATCTTGTCGCCAAGCGTGGCCTTGCCCCAGAATTTGCAGACCCGGGCCCGCTTCTGAACAAAGCCGACATGGAGATCGAGCAGGCAGCCAGGCTCCACCGGATTGCGGAATTTGGCTTCCTCAATCGCCATGAAATAGACCAGCTTGCCGGAGCCGGCGAGTTCCAACGTTTCGATCGCCAGGATCGCGGCGGCTTGCGCCAGCGCCTCGATGATCAGCACGCCCGGCATGATCGGCCGTCCAGGAAAATGGCCCTGAAAGAACTGCTCGTTGAAGCTGACCGCCTTTACCGCGTGAATTTCTCCGCCCACGGTGAGCGAGGCGACGCGGTCCACGAGCAGCAGAGGGTAGCGATGGGGCAAAGCCGCCAGAATCGCGCGAATATCATAAGACTTGATCGCCGCGATCTCTCCAGCCTGCTGCTCCATCCCGTTCCCCTGCTCCCGTTACTTGTTTTAGAATGGACAGCGTAATATGCGAATCACGCGCCCGCTCTAAGTGTTTGTTGTCGCATCGTTTATCGTCAAAACCGGTACCCACCCCGTTCTTCAACGGGGCAGGCATTTTTGGCACGACGCTCTAAGTGGCTATTCTCGCTCAGCGACCGCCCGCATCGGTCCCGCGCGCGCCGGCCTGGCCGGCCTGCTGCGCCCGTTGTTCGCGCACCTCGCGCGGCTCCCAGCCGGCCGGCGGGGTGATCTGCGCCGAAGGCAGCAGCGTATTGAGTTCAGCCAGCACATCCGGCGTGAGGTCATAATTTGCGCTGGTAATCTGCTGGACCGCCTCGGCTTTGAGCAGCAGGCTCACGCCATCCTTGGCCATCGCCGCCTGCATCGCCGCACCCAGCTTGTCGGTGATCTGCTCCTGCACATAAGCATCGGACAAGGCCACCGGCTGCATCATCCGCTGCAGCTCCTGCGTACCCGCATCCTGCAATTGTTGAATCGTCTGCTGCTCCTGCGCCAGCGCCGCCGGGGCAACATTGGCAGTGCGGTCACGCTGGAATTTTTCGGCCATCGGCTGCAGCTGGGCGACGATCTGCGCGCGACGGGCTTCGGCGGCATCGATCTGCGGCTTGTAAGTGACGCTGCGCTGGCTTTGCGCGGTGCGATAAGCGTTGGAATTGCCCACCACGCCATTCAGGTTGACGACCGCGATGGGCCCCTTGCTTCCGGTAGCGGCGGCAACGGGAGCGGATTTCGCCACCGCGACGGTGGCGGAACCAGCGAGCAACAGCGCGGCGAGGGCGATCGGCTTGAACATTGTTTTCATTAGAATTGGGTTCCCACATTGAAAGTGAATGTCTTGGTGTCGTCGCCCACGGCATGGAGCAGCGACTTGGCAATATCGATCCGGAACGGACCAAAGGGTGAATTCCAGTTAAACCCGACACCGATGGAAATGCGTGGCAGTGGGGTGTCGCCGTAGAAGAACTCCTGGAAAGGCGCGATCGTCGTGACTACCGGAGAACAGGCAGCAGTGGTCGCACAGGTGGTAGTCGTCTCGGCCACGCCGTTCGAATTCAAGACCTGCGCGCCATTCTGCAAAACGTAATATAGCGGCTTGCCCGTAGCACTATCGATCGTCGGAATGGTTTGGGTAATAAACGAGTGTTGGGTTTGGGGATGTACCACGCCAAACACCGCGCCGGCGTCGAGGAAGAGCGATGGCCGGATACCCAGTTCCTTGGCGCCCGCGCCCAGCGGAATTTCCAGCTCAGCGCGACCCAGATAATAGAAACGGCCGCCGAGGGCATCGTCCTGCCAGGTAGTCTTGTCGTTATTGATTTGAAAGCCGTTAGGACCGGGTAGGGGCGCCGTGCCTGTGGCATTGAGCAAAAAGGGCTTGCGGACCACCCGCGGTCCGACACCGCGGATGTCGAAGCCATTGATCTGCGGCTCACCGAGATAGAAACGGTCGGTCAACAGAACGTCGTCATCGCCGGCAACATTACGCTTTTTCAATGGTTCGATCACGCCACCTTCGTCGGTGATCGAAAAGACGAAGCCCTTGGGCAGTGCGAAATATTGCGAACCACTGGCGCGGAAGCGCACATAAGCCACCGAACCGCCCGCACCAGCGACGTCAACACCGACCGTTACGACATGCCCCTTGGAGGGATGCGCGCGGTTGTCGAGCGTTTCATGGACCAGCGATGCCCCGATGATCGAACTGGTGCGCTTGCCCTGCTCGTCGCACAGATAGCGCCCGGCCAGCAGCGGGTCGCACTGGTAGGTCTTGGCCGCGTTATTGTCGTCGTAAAACTGGCCATGATCCAGCGAGACATCATCGACATTCAAGGTGTAACGACCGACCAGCGAGAGATATTCAGTCAGCGGCACGCCGAGCCGCACCTGGAAACCGGTAGTATCCTGGCTGTAGATCGAGTTGTTGTTGGTGTTGCCGAGATTGTAATTGTTATAGTCGCGCCGATAGAGGTCAACGCCCAGCGCAACGTTGTGATTGAGGAAATAGGGCTCGGTAAAGCTGAGATCGATGCTCTTCGAATAGCGCGAAATGCTGCCGCTCAAGCCTAGTGTCTGGCCCAGACCACGGAAGTTGCGCTGCTGGATCGAGGCCTGGAAAATCAGGCTCTCCAGGCTCGAATAGCCGGCCGACAATTGCAGTTCGCCGGTCGGCTTTTCCTCGACATTGGCTTCGAGGATGATGCGATCGCGGGCGCTGCCCGGCTTTTGCGCGACCTCGAATTTCTCCTGGAAATAACCCAGCGACTTAATGCGGGCCGTCGAGCGCTTCACTTGCAGCGAATTGAAAGCGTCGCCTTCGGCCAGACGAAACTCGCGGCGGACGACCTTGTCTTCGGTCAGCGTATTCCCGTTGACGTCGATCCGCTCGACATAGACGCGCGGCGCCTCGGCGATCTGGAAATTGACCCCCATGGTCAGGGTCTTGGGATCGCGCTGGTAATCGGGACGGGCGTCGGCAAAGGCATAGCCGAAGGCGCCGGCGGTTTCGTTCAGCCGGTCGATCGTATCCTCGACCAGTTTGGCATTATACCAATCGCCCTTCTTCATCGGCAGATTCTTGCTCAACGTGGCGCTGTCGAAATCGCGCAGCTGGCTGTCGACCTTGACGTCACCGAACTTGTAGCGCTTGCCCTCCTCGATCACGTAAGTGATGATGAAGTCTTTCTTGTCGGGGGTCAGCTCCGCCTCGGCCGAGACCACGCGGAAATCGGCATAGCCCTGAGTCAGGTAGAACTGCCGCAGCTTCTGCTGGTCATAAGCCATGCGATCGGGATCGTAGCTGGTGCCGCCGCGAAACAGATGCAAAGGCCGCGAGGCATGCGTCAGCATCTCGGCATCGAGCTGGGTATTGGAAAAATGGCTGTTGCCGATCACATTGATCTGGCGAACCTTGGACTTGGGCCCCTCGGTGATCTCGAAGACGATATCGACACGGTTCTGGTCGAGCAACACCATCTTGGGCTCGACCGAAGCGCCGAAACGGCCCTGGCGCTTGTATAGTTCGATGATACGAGCCACGTCGGCACGCACCTTCGATCGCGTGAAGATCTGCCGCGGCGCCAGCTTGATCTCCGGATTGATCTTGTCTTCCTTGAGGTTCTTGTTGCCCTCCAGGACGATGCGATTGATCACCGGGTTTTCCTTGACGGTGATGACGACCCGGCCGGAATCATTGCGCACCTGAACGTCGGCAAACAATTCCGTCGCGTAAAGATCCTTCAGCGCCTGATCCGCCGCCGCCTCGCTGTAGGGCTCACCGGCGCGCAAATGCACATAGGACAGCACCGTATCCGGCTCGAGCCGCTGTGCCCCTTCGACGGCCACGCTCTGGATGATCTGTGCCGGTGAAGCGACGGTCGGCAAAGCGGCCGCAGCGGGCGGGCCGCTGGATGCGTCAGCGCTGGCGGGCGCGGTATGGGGTTGCCTCGCAGGTGCAGCCTGGGCGGCTTGCGGCATGCCGGCCAGGACCGAACTGCCCAATAGCGCCGCGCCGAGGTAAAAATTGCCGCTGCGTCTTGCGCTTTGACCCATATCCCGTCCAATCATCGACACGGCAGTTCCTGTATTATCGCGGCCCGGAAAAACCTCCGGACCGGCTCACCCCCGTGTACGGCATAAGTTGCCCTCGTGGCGGTCGCAGCCCTGTGCCCTATGCCGCCTTGCCAATCAAGGCATCATGCCCCGATGTAAGGCTAGCCCCAGTCTTAGCTTGGCAAACTCACGCTTTAACTCCCGAACAATTTTAGCGAGGCCAAATCATTAATCGTCACAAACAGCATCAAACCCAGCACCAGGAACAGGCCGGTACGGAACGCCCACTCCTGACTGCGGATATCGAGCGGTTTTCTCCGAACAGCTTCCGCCACGTAGAAAGCCAGATGCCCGCCATCCAGGGCCGGAATTGGCAGGAGGTTGATGAATGCCAAATTAATCGAGATGAAGGCGGCGAAATAGACGAACTCCGCCCAGCCCAATGTCAGCTGCTCGCCCGAATATTGGGCGATCTTGATCGGTCCGCCGAGTTCCTTCACCGAGCGCTTGCCGTCGGCGATCTGGTGAATGCCAGTGAACATCAGGTGAAATATGCCGACGCCCTGGTTGAACGACAGCTGCGCGGCTTCCACAGGCCCGGCACGCACCAATTGCGGCTTGCCGGCGCCCACGCCGATCTGGCCGATATCGGCCTCATTGCCGAATTCATCATGCCGTTTGCTCGTGGCGATCTGCAAGCGGACGGTCAGCGGCTTGCCGGCACGGTTGGCGGTAATCGTCAGAAAATCGCCGGCGTAAGGCGCGACCTTCTCGCGGATTTGATCGAAACTGGTGATGGGATCGCCATCGATCGCGACGATCCGATCACCGATGCGCAGGCCCGCCGCGCGTGCCGGGGAAGGATCGGCGAAAGCGGCGATGACCGGCGGCGCCACGACCCGGCCATAACCGACATTGAACGCGAAGAAGATGATGAACGCCACCAACAGATTGGCAACCGGCCCCGCCAGTACGATCAGCGTCCGCTGCCACAGCGGTTTGAAGTAGAATACGCCTTCGCGTTCCGCCGGGCTGAGCCGGGCCACTTCCTCGGCCGGCATGCCAACGGCGTTAACATCGCCGGCAAATTGGACATAACCGCCCAACGGCAGCATCGCCACTTTCCAGCGAGTGCCGCGACGATCGGTCCAGCCAAATAGCTCGCGGCCGAAACCGATGGAAAAGGCATCCGCCCGCACCCCGCACCAGCGCCCGACCAGATAATGGCCCAGCTCGTGGAGCACGATCAACGGCCCCAGCATCAGCAGGAACGCAAAGACAGTCAAAAACAGCGAAGGTTGGTGCATGTTCAGACCAGTTCCAGCAGTTCTTGCGCGCGGGCACGCGCCTCGCCATCGATCGCCAGGACGTCACCCAGCGCGGTCGGCGCGCTGGGTGCATAACGGCCCAGCACCTCTTCCGCCATCGCCGCGATCCGAGTGAAGCCGACCCTGCCCGCGAGGAAAGCAGCCACGGCGACCTCGTTCGCGGCATTCAGCACCGCCGGCATCGCGCCTCCGGCCTGCGCCGCCTGGCGGGCCAGACGCGTTGCCGGGAACCGGATTTCATCGGGCGCACGGAAGGTCAATTCGCCGATCTCGGCCAAATCCAGCGGTGCGCAAGGCGTGGTCATCCGCCGCGGCCACGCCAGCGTCGATGCGATCGGCACGCGCATATCGGACGGGCCAAGCTGCGCCAGCGTCGAACCGTCACGATATTCAACCATCGAATGCACCACCGATTGCGGATGGACGATGATCCGCAGCCGCTCCAACCCGACCGGAAACAGATGAAACGCCTCGATCAATTCGAGACCCTTGTTCATCATCGTCGCCGAATCGACGCTGATCTTGGCGCCCATGTCCCAGTTGGGATGCTTGACCGCCTGCGCCGGGGTCGCGGCGACGAGCTGCTCGATCGACCAGTCCCGAAACGGCCCACCGCTGGCGGTGAGCGTGATCCAGCGCACGTCAGCGGGATCATTGCCGTGGAGGCATTGGAAAATGGCGTTGTGTTCGGAATCGACCGGCAGCAGCGTCGCGCCGGAACGGGCTACGGCGGCGGTCATCACCTCGCCGGCCGAAACCAGCGCCTCCTTGTTGGCCAGCGCCACCGTCCTGCCTTGTTCGATCGCGGCCATCGTCGGCGCGAGGCCGGCACAACCGACGATCGCGGCCAAGGTAATATCGGCACCCCGCGCCGCGGCCTCGACCAGCGCCGCCGGCCCACCGACGGCCTCCACGGTCGACCCTGCCAGCGCCGCCCGCAATTCGGGCAAGTGGCTTTCGTCCGCGATAACCGCAATCTCGGCGGAAAATTCACGCGCCAATCGCGCGAGGTCGGCAGCCTGGCTATGCGCCGTCAGCGCGACCACCCGCCATTGCTCAGGTTCGCGCCGGATCAGATCGAGCGTGGAAGCGCCCACGGAGCCGGTTGCGCCAAGGATTGAAATCGAACGAATAGTCACAAAAGCTTTACCATCCCCGCCGCTATACCCGTCACAAACAGCACCGCCAGCAACCCGTCGACCCGATCGAACAGACCGCCATGTCCCGGGATCAGGCTGCCAGAGTCCTTTACACCCGCGCGACGCTTCATCCAGCTTTCAAAGAAGTCACCCGTCTGGGCGATCACCGCGATCAGCGCGCCGATGATCAGGCTTTGGCCAATCGCCACGCCCCAATGGATCGGCAACACCGGGCCGGCGAACATGCTTCCCGTCTTTCCGGCCATTTTTTCAGATTGCCAGCCCACTTGCCAGTACAACGAGCCCAACGGCACCAAACTCGCGCCGAGTATCCCACCGGCCAGTCCGGCCCAGGTCTTGCTCGGACTGATGCGCGGCGCGATCTTGGGGCCGCCGAAAGTGCGGCCAGCAAAATAGGCGCCGATATCGGTGGCAATCACCGCCAGCACCAACTCAAAGCCGATCACCGTCAATAATGGAAACAGGCGCAAGATCAGCAGCGTTACCGCAGCGATGCCGACATAGATCGCGCCCGCCAAAACGCAGATCAAGCGGGACCACCATTTGAAGGTAATCGCGCGAACGAGCCCTTCCCATTCCCAGAGCACGCCAAAGGTCACCAATGCGACGAATGCGATCCAGGCATAGCCGCCCAACCACAAGGCGGTACCCGCCACCAGCACCATCACGACAGCCGAAAGCGTCCGCACGCCGAGATCGGACTTCTTGCCAGGCGGGGCCAAACCCGCCTCGTCAGGCACCGCCAAAGCGACGCTCCCGCTTGCCGAAATGCGCCAGCGCTTCTTCGAGATGGGCAGGCGTGAAATCGGGCCAATGGACGTCGGTGAACCACATCTCGGCGTAAGCCGCCTGCCACAACAAGAAATTCGACAAGCGGATTTCCCCCGAAGTGCGGATCAGGAGGTCGAGCGGCGGCAGGCCGGCGGTGTCCAACTCGGCCGAGATACTCTCCGGCGTGACCGGGCCCTTGGCGGCAGCCTTGGCTGCGGCGCGCGCGATCTCGTCCTGGGAGCCGTAATTCAGCGCAATCACCAGCGTGACCCCGGTATTCGCGGAAGTGCGCGCCAGTGCCTGCTCGATCAGCGCCACCACGTCGGGCGGAAAGGCGCGGTAATCGCCGATGATCTGCAAGCGGACGTTGTTGGCGCAGAATTCATCGAGATCGCTGAGGATGAAGCGCTTGAGCAAGCCCATCAGCGCGGCGATCTCTTCCTCGGGCCGGCGCCAGTTCTCGGTGGAAAACGCATACAGCGTGAGCGCATCGAGCCCCATGCCTTGCGCCGCGCGAACGATGCGGCGCACCGCTTCGACCCCACGCTGATGGCCGACAACCCGCGGCAGCAGACGTTTCCGCGCCCAGCGACCATTGCCGTCCATGATGATCGCAACATGGCGCGCGCCGCGCCCATCGACGCGCTCCCGGTCTTGCCCGGTGTCGGGCTCGACGATGCAATGGGTGGAGGTTGCCCCCGCGGTCACTTGCCGAGAATTTCCTTTTCCTTGCCCGCTGCCGCCTCGTCCGCCGCCTTGATCATGTCGTCGGTCAGCTTCTGGACGTCGGTTTCGGCGCGCTTGCGATCATCCTCGGAAATGATCTTCTTGTTTTCATCGGCCTTCAAGGCTTCCATGCCGTCGCGGCGGACATTGCGGATCGCAATGCGGGCGTTTTCGGCATATTTCCCGGCGAGCTTGGCCAGTTCCTTGCGGCGTTCCTCGGTGAGATCGGGGATCGGCAGTCGCAGATTATTGCCGTCGTTGATCGGGTTGAGCCCCAGTCCGGCCGAACGGATGGCTTTTTCCACCGGACCGACGTTGGATTTGTCCCACACCTGGACCGACAGCAGGCGCGGTTCGGGCGCCGACACCGTCGCCACCTGGCTGAGCGGCGTATGCGCGCCATAAGCCTCGACCATGATCGGATCGAGCAAAGCGGTATTGGCGCGGCCGGTGCGCAGCCCGCCAAGGTCGCTCCTGAGCGATTCCACCGCGCCCTTCATCCGGCGTTCGAGATCAGCCTTGTCGAATTTGGCCATTTGTCAGCTTCCCTTATGCGCCTTCGCGCGTGCCCTGCGAATTTTGGCGCGCGCCCTGCACGATCGTTCTGATGCCCGATCCCGATAGCACCTGCGCCAGATTGCCCTTCTCCCGGATCGAAAAGACCACGATCGGAATGGCATTATCGCGGCACAGGGCGACGGCCGAGGCATCCATCACCTTCAGATTATTCGCCAGCACCGTATCATAATCTATCGTGTCATAGCGAACGGCATCGGCGTCAGTCTTGGGATCGGCGCTGTAAACACCGTCGACGCTGGTGCCCTTGAACAGCGCATCGCATTTCATCTCCGCCGCGCGCAGAGCCGCGCCGCTGTCGGTGGTGAAATAGGGGCTGCCCACGCCGGCGGCAAAAATCACCACGCGGTTCTTTTCGAGGTGGCGTTCGGCGCGGCGCCGGATCACCGGCTCGCATACCGCATCCATCTGGATCGCCGATTGCACGCGGGTATGGACGCCTAATTGTTCGAGCGCGTTTTGCATGGCGAGGGCATTCATCACCGTCGCCAGCATGCCCATATAATCGGCCTGGGCCCGGTCCATGCCTTTGGCCGCGCCGGCCATGCCGCGGAAAATATTGCCGCCGCCGATGACAAGGCAGATCTCCAGCCCGGTATCGCGGGCCTGTTTCACTTCCTTGGCCATTTCGGCGACGAATTCGGGGTCGATGCCGAAAGGCTGGTTCCCCATCAACACTTCGCCCGAAAGCTTGAGCAGGATCCGCTTGAGCCGAGGAAGCGCCATGAAAACCGTTTATACCCTATCCAACCACGACACCGAGATGCTGCGTATCGCTCTGGCCATGCGCCAAGCCGATAACGCGGGCCCTTATACCCGGAACCGGGGCGCTGCCAAGGGTGGGCAACTTGGGCAAACCTGCGTTGCCCGACCGCGACTGCGACCGGGCAACGCAAGATTTTTACTTGATGCCGGCCGCCGCGGCGACTTCGGCAGCAAAGTCGGTCTCGGCCTTTTCGATGCCCTCACCCAGCTGGAAGCGCACATAATCGACCAGCACGATCTTGGTGCCGGCAGCCTTACCGGCCTGCTCGACGATCTGGGCAACCGGGGTTTTGTTATCCATCACGAACAGCTGCGACAGCAGCGCGTTTTCCTTGCCATATTTGGCAACCGCGCCATCGACCATCTTGGCTTGAACCTCGGCGGGCTTGCCGCTTTCGGCGGCCTTTTCGGCGGCGATCTTGCGTTCGCGCGCGATCAGCTCGGGATCGAGACCATCGGCATTCAGCGCCAGCGGGAAGGCAGCGGCGATATGCATGGCGATCTGCTTGCCCAGCGGTTCGAGCACATCGGCGCCCGCTTCGCTCTCGAGCGCGACCAGCACGCCGATCTTACCGAGCAGCGGCGCGGCGGCGTTGTGCATATACGGCACGACCAGACCTTGCGACACCGACACCTGCTTGATGCGGCGAAGCTGCTGGTTTTCGCCGATGGTGGCGACATTATTGGTGAGCTTGTCGCTGACCGTGCCGCCACCAGGATAGGCAGCAGCTTTCAGCGCTTCGACGTCCTCGCTGGCGAGGCCCAGCGCCACTTCGGTGGTCTTGCGCACGAAGTCCTGGAACTGGTCGTTCTTGGCGACGAAGTCAGTCTCGGAATTGACTTCGACGGCAACACCCTTGGTGCCGGCCACGGCCACGCCGACCAGACCCTCAGCGGCGGTACGGCTCGACTTCTTGGCGGCAGCGGCCAGACCCTTGGCGCGCAGCAGATCGACGGCAGCTTCCATCTCGCCGCTGGTCTCATCCAGGGCCTTCTTGCAATCCATCATGCCGGCGCCAGTGCGCTCACGCAGGTTCTTCACGTCGGTGGCGGTATAAGCCATGTCCGCAATCCTCTCGATAGGTGTACTTGCGCCGGCCCCGTGGGGCCGGCGCATGGCAGTGTGATGACAGCAAGGGTCGGTTGAAGCCGACCTTGCTTTAGATTCTGATACGAAATTCGCAAAAGAGCGAATTTCGCAGTCTGTGCCGTCCTGCTCCCCCGGCCCGACCACCCATTGAAGGTACCCTGTGGGTGGTCGGGCCGGGGGAGCAGGACGGCACAGACTATCCGAAACGAAGTTTCGGATCAGACAATTATGCTTCGGCGACTGCTTCTTCGGCCAGCGGTTCGGCGAACGCGCCGATGTCAGCGCCAGATTCGACCACCGCTTCACGGCCACCCTTCTTGGCAGCCTGAGCGATCGAGTCGCAGTACAGACGAAGCGCGCGGCTGGCGTCGTCATTGGCCGGGATCGGGAAGGAAATCCCCGCCGGATTGACGTTGGAATCGAGGATCGCCACCACCGGGATGCCCAGCACATTGGCTTCCTTGATCGCCAGCTCTTCCTTGTTGGCGTCGATCACGAACATCACGTCGGGAATACCGCCCATGTCGCGGATACCGCCGAGCGACAATTCAAGCTTGTCGCGCTCGCGCGTCAGCTGCAGCACTTCCTTCTTGGTCAGACCGGCGGTGTCACCCGAAAGCTGCTCTTCCAGCGTCTTGAGGCGCTTGATCGAACCCGAGATGGTCTTCCAGTTAGTGAGCATGCCGCCCAGCCAACGGTGATTGACGAAATGCTGACCGCAAGCGCGCGCGGCATCGGCGATCGGTTCCTGCGCCTGGCGCTTGGTGCCGACGAACAGCACCTTGCCGCCCGCCTGGACGGTGGACGAAACGAAATCGAGCGCGCGTGCGAACAGCGGCACGGTCTGCGACAGATCGAGAATGTGGACGCCGTTACGCGCCCCGAAGATATAGGGCTTCATCCGCGGGTTCCAGCGGTGGGTCTGGTGGCCGAAGTGTGCGCCGGCCTCGATCAATTGCTGCATGGAGACGACAGGAGCCGCCATAGATAATTCCTTCCGGTTTGGCCTCTGGGTAGCGGGAACCGTGCGGCTAAGTCCGCTGCGGCACCGGTGATGAATGCTGCCCATGTGGATTTGCCAGTGCCTGACAGACCGGAATGGCCTGG
Organism: Sphingomonas palustris; assembly: GCA_026225215.1. GTDB lineage: Bacteria > Pseudomonadota > Alphaproteobacteria > Sphingomonadales > Sphingomonadaceae > Novosphingobium > Novosphingobium palustris. The sequence continues at coordinate 44,289 of JAMFSI010000016.1, forward strand.
CGAGTTCTGACGCGCTGGCCCTTAGCTTGGCCCGCGAAAAAAAGCCAGCGTGAATCGCCGCCGGGAACGATGTCCAAAGATAAGCGTTGACAACGTGAACACAAACGGAACATTATTGGAACGTAGCGGAACATAGCGTTCACATCTGCAAAGGAAGCAATCGATGCTGGCTATCCTGTTCACCCTATTCATCGGCGCCGCTCTGGTCATGGCGGCGGGTTCGATCATCGGCACATGGCAGCGTTATGGCGCGTCGTGGGATGCTTTGAGTGGCGAAGCGGCTCGGCCTGCGGCCAGTCGATATATGACGATAAGGGTGATCCAACCGCGATCAGCCGGCGTCATAGCCCATGTTCAGACGGCGAATGTTCACGATTTCAAGGTGAAATCGCTTGCTGTTGCGCAGCCGCTCGAATGGCGCGCTGCCGCTTGACCCGCGCGTAACTGAAGATGCCGATGGGCAACATCAGAATATAGAACGCGCAGATACCAACCAGCGTCCACCACGTCTCGGTGAGTAGCGCAGCAAATGCCAAGCCAACCAGCGCGATCAGTTCCAGCCGGATACGTTTGCGCGGGCGCATCGCTCCCCAGCCCATCGTCGCCACGCTGGAAATCATCAGGAAGGCGATGACGACCAGCCAGATGCCGACGATCTCGGGTCGGCGAAACTCATCGCTGCCGCTGGCGATCCACAAATACATCGGCAGGAACGCCAGACCCGCCCCGACCGGCGCGGGCACCCCGGTCATGAAACCGGCGGATTTATGCGGTTGTTCGACCATGTCGATGCGAGCGTTGAACCGCGCCAGGCGCAGCGCACAGCAGATGGCAAACGCCAGCGCCGCGAACCAGCCGAGCCGGGGCACTTGCTTGAGCGACCACAGGAACAGGATCAACGCCGGTGCGACCCCGAAAGAGATCGAATCGGACAGACTATCGAGTTCGGCGCCAAAGCGAGATTGCGCCTTGAGCAATCTTGCGATCCGGCCGTCGATGCCGTCGAGCATGCCCGCAAGGATCACCGCGAGCACCGATTTGTCCCAAACCCCATCGATCGCAAAGCGAATGCCGGTCAAGCCGCAGCACAGCGCGGCTGAAGTAATGGCATTGGGAATAAGCGCCCGCAGCGTCAGACCGCGTGCAAGGGGGCGGCTTAAAGTGTCGTCGTCATCGTCGTCGCTTGTGACGCTCACTGGCTGACGCCCTCGATCACTTGCTGGCGACCGACTTCGGCCAACACGGTTTCGCCGGCCACGACGCGCTGACCCAGCACCACCAGCGGATCGGTGCCTTCGGGAAGATAGACATCGACCCGGCTGCCGAAGCGGATCAGCCCCACTCGCTGGCCACAGGCAATGATGTCACCAGCTTTGACAAAGGGCACGATCCGCCGCGCCACCAGCCCGGCGATCTGGGTAAAACCGATCAAAGTGCCGTTGCCGCGATCGAGCAGGATGTGCTGGCGCTCGTTTTCCTCGCTCGCCTTGTCGAGATCGGCATTGAGGAACTTGCCCGGGATATAGACCACACGCTGAACCGTGCCCGCGATCGGCGCCCGGTTGATGTGGACGTCGAACACACTCATGAAAATCGAAATGCGCAGCACCGGTTCGGTGCCCAGGAATTGGGTGCCGCTGCCGTCATCCACCGTCAGTTCGCGCGGCGGTGGCACCCTACCGATCAGGGTGATCAGCCCGTCCGCCGGGGCGACGATCAGGCGATCGCCCTGCGGCGTCACCCGGCGCGGATCGCGGAAAAACGCCAGAATGCAAAAGGTCAGGATCGCGAAGATCCACGCCAGCCATTGCCACCCCAGAATGATGAAAACGACGCCGATAGCCGCCGCGATCAATGCGAATTTGCGCCCTTCGGCGTGCACGGCGGGCCAGCTCCAGCTCGCCGCACCACGCCCATGATTATCAAACATATCTGCAGACATGGCGCTCATCTAGGCAATGGACGGAAGGCCGACAAGCGAATTGACCCCTTAGCTGGCGATAAGCCGCCATCGCTAGCCGTCAGAGCGGCCTGGCCCGTCAGAGCAGCTTGGGCTCGATCGCACTCAGCCGCGCCATGGCGGGGCCGAACAGGGCTTCGAGACCGGCGGCGGGGTCCGCGCCCCAGGCGGACGGCATCACCGTGGTGGTGCCGACTTCGGCATAGGCCTCGGCCTGGCGCAGCACTTCGTCCGGCGTCCAGCCTTCCTGAACCGAGATCAGCGCCGTCACCTCGATCTCGCGGATGTCCCGGCTCACGGTGTCGCAATGCCGACGGAGCACATCGATCTTTTGCGCGACCGCATCGGGCGCCCCAAAGAAATTGCAGGCATCGGCATATTGCGCGACCAGCCGCAGCGTCTTGCGCTCGCCGCCGCCGCCGATCATGATTCGTGGCCGCGGCGAAGAAATCGGCGCGGGCGAGCACAGCGTTTCGGCGAGCTGATAATGCTTGCCGTGGAACGCGCCATCATCGTCGCTCCACATCTGCAGGCAGATCTGCAAGGCTTCCTCGAGCCGTTCGAAGCGCTCGGCCACGGGTGGAAACGGCACGCCCAGCCCCTTGTGCTCGCGCTCGTACCAGGCGGCGCCCAGCCCCAGTTCAGCACGACCGCCCGACAGCACATCGAGCGTGGTGACGATCTTGGCCAGCAGCCCCGGATGACGATACGTAACCCCCGAAACCAGCAGCCGCAGCCGCAACGCCTGCGTGACACCGGCAACGAAGCCCAGCGCGGTATAGCCTTCGAGCATCGGGTCTTCCGCGGGAGCCATCACGTCCATCTGAAAATAATGGTCCATGAACGACAGCGTGCGGATACCGATCGCCTCCGCCGAACGCGCCAGCCGGGTCACGCCGGGGCCGATACCAGCGGGGCTTCCTGCCCAATCGAAACGCGTCACATGCAGGTCGACCTTCATGGCGGATAGCCCTCTCGTTCGCGGCCCCGGCGAGCCTGTTGCGCCGAAGATAGAGCAGCCGGCGACGCCCATCAACCGGAACCACCAGACAGTGCGGAACCGAGGCTCGGTCGCAGGCGTTTCGTCACATAATCAAGTCGATAGGCCATCCCCTTGCAACAATCCGGCGCTCCGAACGAAAATCTGGTCTTTGTCGACGACAGCCAGCGGGGAATCTCCCGAAGCGCGATCGAGGGCGGCTGGGCTTATTACGATCCCGATGGCGCACAAATCGTCGATGAAGCCGCGATCAGCCGGCTGGCTTCGGTAGCGCTTCCGCCGGCTTACCGGGATGCGTGGTACTGCCCCGATCCGCATGGGCATTTGCTGGCCACCGGCATCGATGCGCGCGGCCGCAAGCAATATCGCTATCATCCCGATTTCCGACTGCAGCAGGAATGCGCCAAGTTCGACTGCCTGCCGCAATTCGGGCTGAAACTGCCGCTGATCCGCCGCCGGGTCAGTGCCGACCTGGAGCGGGGCGGCTTCGGGCGAGACCGGGTGATCGCCGCAGTCATCCGCTTGCTCGATACCGGCGCGATCCGCATCGGCAACGAGGCCTATGTGCGCAGCAACAAGAGCTTCGGCGCCACCACGCTGCGCAAACGCCATGCCAGAACCGACAAGCGGATGCTGCGGCTCCGTTTTCGTGGCAAGTCGGGCAAGAGCCACGACCTGCGCCTGACCGATCGCGCCTTGCTGCGCTGTGTGCGGCATTTGCAGGATTTGCCGGGGCAGCATCTGTTTCAGTTCATCGACACTGCGGGCGAGACCTGCCCGGTCGGCTCAAGTGACGTCAACGCTTACCTGCACGAGACCATGGGCGATCAATTTTCCGCCAAGCATTTCCGCACCTGGGGCGGTTCGGTCACCGCGTTCGAGACGCTTGCCGCCAGCAAAGACCCCCTGCCCTTGCGCGATCTTCTCGGAACAGTGTCCCAAGCGCTCGGCAATACCCCGGCGATCGCGCGCAAGAGCTATATCCATCCGAGCCTGCTGACGCTGGCCGCTAACAAGCCGGCCCAGGCCGAACTGCGCAGCGGGCTGAAGCTGCCCCGCAAGACGCTGTGGCTGTCGCGATACGAGCGCGGATTGATCGACTTTCTCGGCGACAGCTAACGAAAGTCACTCGCCATACAAAAAGGGGCGGCCCTGACGAGCCGCCCCTCCCCCCCAATTTTTATGTATCCGGATCTAGTATTTGTAATCCACGCCGAACTTGAAGAACCGCCCGATCACGCCATCCTCGTGGAGCGACGGGTTATATGGCGTAAAGCTGCCGGCATAAGTCACCGGATCAATCGGCGCGGTGGCGTCGAACAGGTTCTGCACCGCGAAGTTGAGAGTCAGATGCTGCGTAGCACGATACTGCGCGGTCAGGTTGATCGAAGTGAACGACTTGATCCGGCAGAACTGCTGCTGGGCCCCGGTCAGCGTGCTGCTGCCACTGACGATCCCCCCGAACATGTAGCCGGTAGCCAGCGCCTCAGCGCAGGTATTCTGGCCTTCGCTGGGATCGTTCGCGCTGTAGGAGCTGATCCAGTAGCCGCTGACCGCAGCGCTGAACTGACCGTAATCCATCGCGATCGTCGCATTGATATGGTCGCGCGGGTTGCCGGTGTCGCCCGACACGCCCGCCGGACCATGCGTTCCTGCCAGATGGTAGGTCTGGCCAGTAGGCGAGGTCAGATCGTAGTTGATGATGTGGGTATAAGTGGCCGAGGCGGTGATCTTCGCCTGCCCAAATCTCATTTGATAATGCGCCTCGAGGTCGATGCCGCTGGTCTTGGTGGTCTGGGCATTAACATAGCCGGCGAAGCAGGCGTCGAGCGGCCCGGCAAGCGGCACCGCCGTGGTGGTGGTGGTGCCAACACCGGTATAGACACCGGCAATCGGCAATGCCGGCCCACGAACGCAGCTGGCCGCCAGACTATAGGTCGGCAGTTCCGCTGCCGAGATGATCTGATGCTTGATATCGATATGGTAATAGTCGGCGGTAAAGCTCAGCCCGCGGAGCGGAGTGAGCACGGCGCCACCGGTGAACGAGGTCGAGGTTTCCGGCTTGAGCTGCGAATTGGTAGTCTGGATATAGGCCGGGTTTGCCGCGCAGGCGTTCTGCACCGTGCCGGCGGGGAAAGGCCCAGCTGGCCCATTCGGGCAGAGGACCGGATCTTGTGCTGCACCCAATCCGAACACCGTGCCCGACTTACCCGATTCGGCGGGGTCCGGCGCGCGGAAACCCTTGGAGAAGGTACCACGCAGCAGCAGCGATGAGACCGGCTTCCAAGTAAACCCGGCTTTGGGCGTGATCGAATTGCCATAGGTGTTGTAATGATCGTCGCGCACCGCAGCATTGATTTCGAGCGTGTTGAACATCTTGGCATCGACTTCGGCATATTCGGCGATATCGCTCTGGCTGCCGCTAGCATAGGTGCTGAAGGTGCCGCCGACCGAACCGTCGAGCACCGGTACGGCGCCGGGGTTGTTCAGCGACTTGTCGAAGAAATCCACACCGGCCGCGACATGCAAATCACCGCCGGGCAGATCAAACAGTTTGCGGGTGGCCGATGCGTCGATGTAATAAAGCCGGTCGGTGGCGAGCGACGAGAAGGTCGGCTCGATCGCATTGATTGCCGCCTGGCTGTTGCCGCCGAACGGGTTGAATAGCGGTTGGCCAGCAGAGTTAAAGATCGTAATATCAGTATACAGTGTGTCGGTATTGACGAAATTGACGTATTTCTCGTGCGTTTCGACCTCAGAAATGCCCGCCGATCCGGTCACATCCCAGCCGCCGATATTACCCGTGGTATCGACGGCGAAGCGCACCGTCTGGCTGTCCAGATAGATCGTGCCGTAGCCCGCTCCCGGAATCGCCCCTTCGAGGTAATCACCGGCCAGCGCGCCATATTGCGCCGGCAGCGTGAAACTGCCGATGGCGCCGACCGCAGCCATCGGGACGCCGATGCGCGGGTTGGAGGTTTGCCCGCCATAGGACGCGCCGGGATAATTATTCTGATAATTTTCGTAAGGTCCACCGTTGGTTTGGGTGTCCTTGCTGTCGAAGAAGGACAGCCGTGCCTTCACTTCCCAGCCACCGTCGAAATCCTTGGTCACCCCGGTCACGAAGCTTATGTTGCGGGTCGGTGATTCCAGGTTCTGAAAACCCGAAGACGTGCATTGATTGGTCTGCAGCGCGGTGGTGGAAGCGCAACCGCCATTCGGGAAAACGGCAGTAAGGCCCGGAGTGACCGCATAGGGAAAGCGGGTCGATGACGGGAAAGGTGCAGTGATGGCGTTATACGCCCCGGCCGCCAGATTGTTACCGCCATATTGGGTGAAATTATTCGAACCCCAGGGCTCGTTCTGGCGCTGGGCCAGGGTGATCGCATCCTGCTTGCGATATTCGAAGATCATATAGACGTTGTAGCCGTCCTTCCCGAGGTCGCCCTGCCCGGCCGAAATGCCGTAATGTTGGGTAGCGCCACCGCCATGCTGCGACAAACCACCTTCCGCCATCATCTCGACACCGGTGATCTGCTTCTTGAGATGGATATTGACCACGCCAGCGATCGCGTCCGAGCCATAGATGGCCGACGCTCCATCCTTGAGGATGTCGACGCTCTCGATCGCACTGAAGGGAATGCTCGCGACATCGGTAAACTGGCGTTCGCCGTCGTCCGAGAGGGGATATGGGGCAAGCCTATGGCCATCGATCAGGGTCAACGTGTCGCCGACCGATAACCCGCGCAGCGCGATGCCTGAAGCGCCACCGGCGAAGGCTACCGAATTGTTGGCGCTCAGCGTGCCGGCGCCGTTGGCGGTGAGATTGGTCAGCGCGGCGGCGATGCTGTCATAGCCGGACTTAACCAAATCAGACTGATTCAGAATCTGCAGTGGGCTGGGAGTTTCGAGATTGGCGCGTTTGATCGAGCTGCCGGTGACGACAATAACGGCTTCTGCATCTTTCGAATCATCGGCTGCAGCAGGAGCGGGAGTAGTCGCGGTAGCAGTATTCTGAGCGTAAACAGGTGCGGCGATCAAAGCGATGCCAATCACAACGGTGGCCGAGCCGGCCTTCAATGCAGAATTGATGGACGTGATCATGGTATACCCCTGTTGCTGGAGTAACCATTATTGGCCACTCCAGAGGAAGTCCCATCAGCACCCTCGCCGCGGCCCGGTTTTTCCTCTTGATGGTTAGGCCACTGCGAGGGAAAGCTTCGAGAGCGATGCCCGATAATCGCTCAGTGGCGGCTAGTGACAAGGTGAATGTCACGAATTTGCAAAGATATTTCAGTGCTGTTGCAGTTCTATCACATTTTTTATACACTACTTAATAACTAGACATTGGCTACAATTTTTCACTTTGTAGAAATGTTGCGAGACTCCCCTGTACTCCGATTGATTATTTCGCCGAAGGGCTCAACAACGCCGAAAGGCTTACCAAGGTTGTCGAGGGATACGGTCCCTGATTTGCTGTGGGATGGCGCTCCCTGGCTGGACCGCAGAATGGCTATCGTTCATTTCCCTGCCTGAGCTTGTCCGGCGCAGGCTTGCCGACATCCTGGCGCGGCTTCCCCTTCGTCGTGCGTTGTTCGGCTGCGGTATCGCCAGCCAGCACCGGCCCACAAGCGGCCGCCTTGGCATTGCCGAGGTCGACAAAGGCGGCAAGCGTCGCAAAGGGGCTAAGCAACACGCCCGCCGCCACCGCGACCCCTGCCCGCGTCACCAATTGCTTGCTGATCGGCTGGATGCCCGGCGCGGCGAGATAGCCATTAATGCCCACCGGCGATTGCAGCGAAAACAGGCTGAAGGTCTTCGATTTGGCGCGCACCGACATATCGAGCGCCTCGTCGCGGAAACTAAAGCCACCATTTCCGGTGATCACGCTCTTCTTGGTGTCGATCAGGATCGGGTCGGCCGCCGCGATGCCGCCGCGCACCGTAAAGGCGACCACGCCGCAATTCATCTCCACCGGCGCCTTCAGCTTCTTCTGAAACATCTTCTGAACGAAGGTGCCGAGGTTCAGTTCGGATAGCTTGACGTTGCGCTCCCACAAAGTGCCCGTTGGTATCACCGCGACCATGCGCCCGCTCGAAGTGGCTAGGCTCCGCTCCAGACTCGCGCCATAGCCACGCATATGGATGCGGCCCGAAAGCGTGCCGGTGGTGCCGGAATCGGCAACGCCAAAACGCGCCAGTAATCTGCCCATCGGTGTGGGCGAGAGGCGGACATCATACTCGGTCAATGCTGGCGAGTGGCGGCCGTTAAGCAGCAAATCGGCGGTCAGAGTGCCGCCGGCGAGGCTGGCCCGCGCCGGATGAAGCCTTAGCTGCGAGTGATCGAGGATCAGCGTCACATCGATATTGCTGACCGGGAAGTCTTTCCCCCGGATTTCGCCGACGTGGTAATGAACATCGGCGTCGAAGGCGCCCAGCGATGACACCGGAATCTCCGCATCGGGAATGATGCGGGGATGGCCGTTGACCGTCCGCACCGCGCCGCTGGTGCCCATGGCGTCAAGACGCTTCGGATCGTAGCCGATGAAGGGCCCGGCATCGAGGATATCGAGCGAGCGGGTCGTGAGATTGGCGGTCAGCTTGAGCCGCTCTTTCGGCATTGCGGCGGTCAGACGCCCGGCAAGGTCGCTGTCGCCGAATTCACCCGCCAGCCGGGTAAACTCCCACTGCGTGCCGGTGTAAGTGAGGTCCGACGTCAAATGATAGCGGCGGGTACGCACGGAGGTCACGCCGATGATATGGAAGAGATCGGCCATATCTTCGCCGCGCGCCGCGAAGCGCAGCTTGGCGCCGTCGAAACGCGTGGCGGCTGGCAGCGTGCCGGTCAGGTCGATGATCGTGCGCGCGGCATCGGCGTGAAGCGCAAGACGAGTCCGCCCACCAGCAACCGCCTGATTGGGATTGAGCACGCCGCCGGAGAAAGTCAGCGGGTTATTGCGGAACATGCCGCTCCCGGAGAAACGGATTTCATTGTCGAAGTGAGTGTCTTGCGTGTGGACGGTGTCGATGCCGATACGGGCCATCAACTGCATCAACGGATCGCGATATACCACTTTGGTACCGGTGATCGTCCCACGCTCGATATCGGGGAGTTGCATCGGCGCGCCGTGTTTGTCGGGATCGCCGAAGGTCCAGCTATTGTGCAAGTGATGCTTATCCCATTCCGCTGCCACCCGCGCAGAATTGAGATCGAGCCAGGCGATTTGCCGCTTGCCGAACAGCAGCGGCCAGGTGCGCAATTGCAAGGCGACGCGCTGAGCGGTGAAGAATTGCCGATCGTCAGCCCACGGCGGATTGGCTATGCTGATTTTCTCGGCGAGAAACGCAACGTTGAACGGCGCGAAATAGAGGTTGAAATCGCCGGCCACGGTCACCGGCCGCTGCAACTCCGACGAGGCGAATTTCTCGAACGGGTGCTTAAGGAAGCGGCCCTTGGTAACGTATAGGACCAGCCAGGCCACAAACAGCAGTATCAGGATTCCCGCCAGCAACCGACCGATGATCCGCAATGGCCCGGGCAGCGGTTGCTGCCGTGGTTCGGCGGTCGTGTCCTGCTCTACGGCGATGTCTGAAGTCAGTTGATCCATTGTGGAGAAACGTCAGCTTGCGTGAAACGATCCCATGGCGGCACGTCGGCGGGCTCAGCCCAAGCCTTCCCTTTCGAGCGCCGGCTTCAGCTCTTTCTCGAAAAATCGCACGAATCCAGCTTGATCGGGTCCGATCCCCACCAGCACGACATGATCGAACCCGGCCTTCACATGCTTGGCGATCGCCTCGACATGCTTGGCAACGTCCGGGCCAGTGGAGATTTCCACTGCCAACGCCTCGGGCGTAATCGCCTTCGTCGCCGCCTCGAACCCGGCGACCGTGGGCAACTCGCTGTTGACCGGCCAACCGAGCACGGAAAAACGGAAGCGCTCATGCGCAATGCGGCGTCCTTCCTCCTCCGTGGCGGCATAGCCCAGCGCGACTTCGGAGTAGCAGGGCCCCGAAATGTCGCCCATCTTGAACCCCTCGACCAGATCGGGCTTAGGCTCGGTAGCCATGATGCCATCGGCCTTTGCACGCGCTAGTTCGAGACCATGCGGGCCACTCACCCCCAGCACCACTGGAATCGGCTGCACTGGCACGTCATAGAGCTGGGCATGATCGACGGTAAAATGCTCGCCGAGATAGGTCTGCACCCCGCCCTGCCAAAGTCGGCGGCAGATATCGATGGCTTCGCCCAGCATCGCATGACGTTCGGGGATCGACGGCCAACGCGCGCCGGTGACATGCTCATTGAGCCGCTCGCCCGCGCCCACCGCCAGCGTAAACCGATCATCGCTGAGCAATGCTATGGTGGCCGCAGCCTGGGCGATGATGGCGGGATGATAGCGAATGATCGGACAAGTCAGCCCGGTGGTGATCGCGATCGTCGAGGTAGCATGGGCGATCGCGCCGAGCACGCTCCAGGCGAAGGTCGCATGGCCCTGCGCCTCCAGCCAGGGATGAAAGTGATCGGAGATCGACACGAAATCGAAGCCCGCGGCCTCCGCCAGCACCGAGTTCTCGACCAGCGCCTTGGCGCCGTGCTCCTCACTCATCAGCTTATAGCCGAACCGAGTCATGATGTGCCCCGGGGTCAGCGGCGCCATAGCTCGGCGGCGGCGCGAGGTTTGAACAGCGAGGCTTAACAAGAAGATGCACCGAGCTTCTGCTTCAACCGTCAGGGGTGTTTGTCGCGCAACCCTCCGCCGATCGCTGCGGCAACGCAGGCGATGAAGGCTCCGATCAGCATCGAGACCGCGGTAAAAATCGCAAAGGCGGCAGCGGCCCTGCGCAGGGCATCGGCGCTCACTGCGGAAACCGCCGTACCCAGATCGACGTCTGGCGGCGTAGCGATGTTGCTCAAGGCTGAGACGACCACCGCCGTCGCCACCACCATGATCGTCGCCAGCCCCCAGCTCAGCAAGCCATGCGCTGTATCGCGAAACAACACTTCGTCGGTGTGCAGCCCAGGCCAGCGCACGCGCAACCGACCAGCCATGTAACCACCCAACGCAGCCGACAGCCATTGCGTGACGATCAGCCAGATGCCGGCGCCGATCGTGAAGGTCGTTGGTGTAGCGCCCACGCCCGGCCAGGGCGAAGAAGCCGACAATCCGAAACCAGAGCCCAGGAACAGCAGGATCAGCGTGGTAGCCACGATCGTCACAGTTCCCGCCCAGATCGCGGGCCACGAAACCGCCGAGCCACCACTTTCGATCTGCGTGCCGGTTGGATAAAGTGCCGGGTCGTAGGAGTGAGGGGCTTGCAGGGTCATGTTCATCACCAGGAAAGAGCAAGAGCGGGACGGCTGGGAGCGGCAAGCCGGACATCCACAGCAGAATGCGTTCCGCGATCACGGCCCGGTTCGGAGGACCTGACTGGCGATAGAATGCGTTACATCTGAATTGGTTCCGGTGATCGCCGTGCCGCCACAGGATGGCTCGCCTCGGCCGCGATTCCGTAAGAAGCAATAATGCCAGCGCTCTCCCGTCATTGACAGACAACCTCTACCAATCCCACCCTTGCCGGCGGGAGAGCCGAATGAGCCAAGGACAATTGCTGTCGCTAGAGGATATTATTCGGCTCTCCGAGCGGGAGAGCGGGGCTTATGGATTGCTCGACGCCGGCCTGCGGGACCGGGTCGCGACGATGGTGGACTGGATCAATGAGCGTGGGCCTTACCAGCCCGAGCAAGTCCGCGCGATGCAGGCTCAGTTCCAGCGTCTGCTCACCACCCGGCTGCGTCTGGCCCAGGATCGGCAGCGCTTCCCGGCGATCGCTCAGGAACGGATCGAGCGCCCGGTATTCATCATCGGTTTTGCCCGATCGGGAACGACATTGCTTCACTCGCTGCTGGCCGAAGACCCCGACGTCCTCAAACCGCAGTCGTGGCACATGTACACCCCCTCACCGCCGCCCGGCGTCGGACCGGTCGCTTCCGGGCGCATCGCTTATGCCCAGCGCCAGGTCGAGGCGTGGATGGATTTCTGTCCGGCCCAGCAGATGATGCATCCCTATATCGACAAGGGCGCCCATCAGTTGATCGAGGACGAGGAACTCTTCACGCTCGATTTCCGCAACGCCTACCCTTATCATTTCTATCGGGTGCCGACGCTCGACAGCATGGGCACGCTGAAATCGGACCAGGTCGCCGCATTCGGCTTCCACCGCGAACTGCTGCAGCACCTCCAATGGAACACCGGCAGGAGCCGCTGGGTATGCAAAGGCCCGAGCGCGCAGCTCAATCTCGACGCTTTGTTTGCGGTCTATCCCGATGCGCTATGTGTCTGGCCGCACCGTCCGCTGGGCGAAATCTACGCGTCCCACGTATCGCTGCGCGCGGCGATCTACGACACCATCGCCGGCAAGCCGAGAGACTGGTCGAGCCAGGCGCGAGGCCATGTCGAAGGGATGAAAGCCGCCATCGACCGGCTGATCGCCAGCGACCTCATCGACGATCCGCGTATCCTCCATCTCGATTTCCGCGAGATCGCCGGCGATCCGCAAGCTGCCGTGCGCAAGGTCTATGAGCGACAGGGGCGCGAATATTCCGCCGCGATGGCGGGCCGGGTGACGAGCTGGCTCGCCGATCCCGAAAATGCCGCCGACCGCTTCGGTCGCTATGCCTATAGCTATGAGGCACTGGGGCTTGATCGGGCCTGGGTGGAAGAACTTTTCGTCGATTACAGCCGGCGCTTCGGGCTGGCTTAGGGAGATGACCATGCCGCTCAATCCCCTCGCCACCGCAAGCCAGCGCGAAGTGGAGGATCGCGCGCTGGCGCTGCTTCAGCGCCCCGAACTGGAGCGCGCGCGCACCATCGCCACCCTGCTGTGGCAAAACGTGGCCGCGTGGCCGTCGCGCGATCAGGCGGATCGCTTCGCCAATATGATCGATGAATATCTGTTCCACCACGCCATGCGCGCGGCGAACGGCGACGCCAATTTCCCGCTTGTAGCCAGTTTCATGAAGCCGCCGCACCATTGGTTCGGCCGCGCGGTGCCGGGTTCGCGCTGGGCAGGCGACAGCCCCGATTTCATTTACCGCACCATCCCGATCGCGCATGGCGGGCGTTATGAAATTCGCGGGACTGCGACTTGCGCGGTGCCACCGACGGTGAATTATTCGCTGATGGCCGACAACACTGCCGCGCCCGTCACGCTTGCCCTGCTCGACAGCCTGGCGATGGACATCGCTGCCGATGGCAGTTTTATCATCACCGTCGATGAAACCCCCACCGAAGGCCGCCGCAACCATATTCAGACCAGGCCCGGCGCGGAATTCCTGATGTGCCGCGACGCGCTCGGCGATTGGCTAACCCAATCGGCCAATACGCTGACCGTCACCCGCCTCAATCCCGATGGCGGCCCAAAAGATGAAGCGGATATGGCCCGCCACGCTGCAAAAATTGCCATTGATGGCCTTTATTACACCTATTACTGCACCCAATCGGGCGCGGGACAAGCGCCGAATGATATCCGTCCGCCGATGTCCTCGGGGGCGTTTGGCGGCATGGCGACGCAGTGGGGCACCAAGGGCAACATCTGCCTGGAAGACGACGCTGCGATTATTATCCGCTGCAACGCCGCTGGCGCAGCTTTCCGTAATCTAACCCTGACCGACGCCTTTCACATGTCGATCGAATATTGGCGGCGGACGTCGAGCCTCAACATGCTGCAGATGGCGCCGGATGAGGATGGCGACTTCACTTTCGTCATCGCCCACCGTGATCCAGGCGTGCATAACTGGCTCGATACCGGCGGGCTGAAGCGGACGATCTTTGGCCAACGCTGGCAAGCGTTTCCGCCCGAAGGATCGGGTATTGCCCCGTGGATGACCGCGCGGCTGGTCCGATTTGCCGATCTCAAACGTGAATTGTCGGACGGCGTGCAGCAGATCGATGCAGAGGGACGCCAGGAGCAGCTCAAGTTGCGCCAGGCCGGTTTCCTCCGGCGATATGTCGATAACTAGGCGCGGTCGATCACCATGGTTGCGGCAATCGGTTACAAACTGCCCGCTTGAGAAGAGGCCGCGCAATCTGTACGCGCGGGCCAATGTATGCGCAGGAGTCACAGCCTGAGGGCTATCTGAGCCATCCCTCCTGGCGCAATCGGCTGGCGTCCCTGTTGCTCGCGCTGGCCACCACCGTCCTGATCGCCTTGCTGATGCTGGCGATGGGCGCCTTCAGCCTCACCGATAAAAGCAAAACCTCCCAGCTCGTGGCCGTGGAACTGCCTCAGCAATCGGGCGCCAAGTCGCAGCATGTCAAAGCCACCGTCAAGCAGGCCGCTTCGGCACCGCACTCGGTGCAACCGCCGACCCCGCATCAGGCGGTGATCAAGCCGCCGGTTCCGGTCACGCCGCTGCTGCACATGTCGCATGAAGAATTTGCCGCCACCGATATTTCCAAACTGCCGAACCATGCGCAGGATAGCGGCAGCGGTACCGCCGCCACCGGCAACAGTTCCTCGTCTTATGGGCCTGGTGACGGACCAGGCGGTGTGCACCTTTTCAACGCCGAATGGTATCGCGAACCGACTCATGCCGAATTGGCGACATATCTCGCCGATACCAATGGCGAGGGCGATTGGGCGACGATCGCTTGCAAGACGATCGAAAATTATCACGTCGAAAATTGCCAGGAACTCGACGAATCGCCGCCCGGTTCGGGGCTGGCGCGCGCGTTGCGGCGGGCAGCCTGGCAATTCCTGGTGCGGCCGCCGCGCGTCGATGGGCATGTCATGGTCGGCGCCTGGGTCCGGATCAAATTCACTTTCACCAAAATACGAAGTAGCGAACCGGCAGTCGAACCTCTGACGGGCGCCGACAACGGGCCCTGAAGCAGGCACTCGCATGGTACAATAGCCATTGCCTGCGGAAATTCAGCGGTTTACCATCCTCGCTCTCCCGATTTACCGGGTGCCACGATCGAGCCCGGATGATGCCAAGCACTACCGCTGAAACCCCGGTCCGACCGGTCGTCGCCCAGAAGCCAAAAGGCGCGCCGAAATCCGCTCGTCTTCCCGGACTGGAAGCGCTCCGCTGGGTGGCGGCGATTTGCGTTTTGCTTTACCATACCCCGGTGATCTTCGGAAGCAGACCCTATGTCTTCGCCAAGGGCTATCTCGGCGTGGACTTGTTCTTCATCCTTAGCGGCTATGTCATGGCGCGCAGCTTCGAAAGCAAACCTGCGACCGCACAGGCCGCCGGGAAATTCATCCTCGATCGCTATTTGCGGATGTTGCCGATCATGGCACTGGGCGGCGTGATTGGCTTGCCGCTTCTATGGTATCGGGTCCACGATGCTGGGCAATTCGCGGCCATCGCGCTCGCCAATCTGCTGCTGTTGCCAGTGTCGTTCCAACGCGAAGCCTTTCCGTTGAACGTACCGGCTTGGACGATCATCTACATCCTGCTGGGGAATTTGCTGCATCGGCTGGTATTTTCCCGGCTACGCGGCATATCGCTGGTGCTAGCGATTACCGTCAGTATGATGGTTGCGGGCTGGGCGGCGGCGCTTGCCGGCAGCCTCAACGTCGGCGCTCGGCCCGAGACCATGTTACTGGCGCTGCCCCGACTGCTGCTTGGCTATCTGATCGGCATTGGGCTTCGCCAAAGCTGGGGCGATGCGCCGCCGATCACCGTGCCGCCACTACTCGGACTGGTGGCAATGCCGCTGCTATTGGCGGCAGCGTGGTGGTATGGCGTGACGTCATGGCTGTTCGACATGGCCTTCGTCGTTGTCGCCTGCCCATTGATCATCGCCGGCGCCATGCAATTGCAAACCGGCGCCCGTTTGGCAATTTTTGCAGGGGCGTGGTCCTTTCCGCTCTACGCGATCCATTTTCCGCTACTTATCCGTCTGCGCAATAACGGCTGGGTCGCCTGGCAGGCAGCAGCCATAGCCCTTACCCTTTCAGCTCTGGCGACGTGGTTGGAAATGGTCATAAGGCAAAAATTGAAGCCGGCAGCTGGCGCGTGATGATTGTCGGCAGAAGCGTGTTTCATTAGCATCACCCATCCTGAAGGACTTCCCCACCTATGGCCCGATTTTGCATCGTTGAAGCGCGCTTTTACGACCACATCAACGATATGCTGGTCGCAGGCGCGAAAGCTGCATTGAAGGCTGCGGGACATCAGGCGGACGTCCTCACAGTCCCCGGCGCGCTGGAGATTCCGGGAGCAATTTCACTCGCCGAAGCCAGCGGCGATTATGACGGCTTCGTCGCGATCGGCGTGGTGATTCGCGGTGAAACCTACCATTTCGAGATTGTCGCTGGCGAAAGCGCGCGAGGCATCATGGCCCTGACCATGGACGGCATCGCCATCGGCAACGGCATACTGACGGTCGAAAACGAAGCACAGGCGCTGGTCCGTGCCGATCCCCGGCAGAAAGACAAGGGCGGCGAGGCAGCCAAGGCGGCCATCACGCTGCTCAGTTTGAAGGAGAAGTTCGGTGGCTGACACACATCCTTCCATTTCCGGCATTCCGCTGGTGTTCGGCGGCAACGTCTTCGGCTGGACGCTGAACGAGGATCAGAGCTTTGCCGTGCTCGATACCTTCTATGAGGCCGGCGGCCGGATGATCGACACCGCCGAGGGCTATTCCTCGTGGATTCCCGGCAACAAGGGTGGCGAATCGGAAACGATCATCGGCGCGTGGCTAGCGGCGCGCGGCGTGCGCCAGGAGATGCGGATCGCCACCAAGACCGGCATGGGTGGCCCGCCGGGAGGACTGCGGCCCGAGAAAGTGGCGGCCGCGATCGCCGGTTCGCTCGAGCGTCTGTGCACCGATTACGTCGATCTCTATTATGCCCACGGCGATGACCCGGAGACGCCGCATGACGAAGTGGCGGCTGGCTTCGATGCGCTGATCAAGTCGGGCCAGGCCCGCGAACTCGGCGCCTCGAATTTCTCCGCCGCGCGGCTGGAATCTGCCCTCGCCGCTGCCACGCGCATCGATGGCACGCCTTATACCGTGTACCCGCCTCAATATAATCTGGTGTGGCGCGATGAGTTCGAAGGCGCCTTGCAGCAATTATGCCTGGCGCATGGCATCGCCGTGCTGCCTTATTATGGTCTTGCCTCGGGCTTCCTCACCGGCAAATACCACAAATCCGCCGATTGGGCAGGTTCGACACGCGCGCATGCCCTGACTCAATTCAGCGAAAATGGCGGGTGGGATGTGCTGGCCGCGATGAACAACATCGCTCAGGCAACCGGAGCCACCCCGTCGCAAATCGCCCTCGCCTGGCTCAACGCCCAACCCGGCGTCGCCGCCCCCCTGGCCAGCGCTACCAGCCCGGCGCAAGTCAAAGACATTTGCGGCGCCGCGGCGCTGGTGTTGAGCGGGGAGCAGCTAGCGTCCTTGGACAAGGGCAAGGCTTGATCGACAACGTCCCCATCCCGCTTGCGGGAGGGGTTAGGGGTGGGCAGGTTCTCAAGCTGACGTTGCGTATGAACGTGCCCACCCCCGGCCCCTCCCGCAAGCGGGAGGGGAGAAGAAGGCAGTCCGCCTTACCCGCAAACCGCCTCAGCGGCTAACCAGTCCATACCCCGTCCGCCCCGCATAAAGCGCAGAGCTACCCAATTCTTCCTCGATACGGATCAACTGGTTATACTTCGCCAGCCGGTCCGACCGTGCGAGGCTGCCGGTCTTGATCTGGCCGCAGTTGGTCGCGACGGCGAGGTCGGCGATGGTGGCGTCTTCGGTTTCGCCCGAGCGGTGCGACATTACCGCCGTGTAGCCCGCGCGCTGGGCGATCGAGACCGCTTCCAGAGTTTCGGTCAGCGTGCCGATCTGGTTGACCTTGACCAGCAGCGAATTGGCCACGCCCTTGCCGATGCCCATGGTCAGGCGCTTGGGGTTGGTGACGAAGAGATCGTCGCCGACGATCTGCACCTTGTCGCCGATCTGCGACGTCAGTGCCGCCCAGCCCACGAAATCATCCTCGCTCATGCCATCTTCGATCGAGATGATCGGATAATCGGCAGTGAGTTTCGCGAGATAATCGGCCATGGCTTCGGGCGCGAGCGAGAGGCCCTCACCGCTGATCTCATATTTGCCCTTCTTGAAAAACTCGGTGGCGGCGCAGTCAAGCGCCAGCGCGACATCACGGCCCGGCTTGAACCCGGCCTTTTCGATCGATGCCAGCACGAAATCGAGCGCGGCGCGAGTGCTGGCGAGATTGGGCGCGAAGCCGCCTTCGTCGCCGACGGCGGTGGCCAGGCCTTTCTCGGCCAGCCCCTTTTTCAGCGTGTGGAAGATTTCCGAGCCCCACCGAACCGCTTCCGCGAGGCTAGGCGCGCCCACCGGCATGATCATGAATTCCTGGAAATCAATCGGATTATCAGCATGCTCGCCGCCATTGATGATATTCATCATCGGCACCGGCAAGACATGAGCGGAGACGCCGCCGACGTAGGAATAGAGCGGCAGTCCGCGCGCATCGGCCGCCGCCTTGGCCACCGCCAGGCTGACCCCGAGGATGGCATTGGCGCCGAGCCGGCTCTTGTTTTCGGTGCCATCGAGCGCGATCATGGCGAGATCGATGTCGCGCTGATCCTCGGCATCGAAGCCCGCCAGCGCTTCCCCGATCTCACCGTTGACCGCTGCGACCGCCTTGAGCACGCCCTTGCCGAGATAGCGCTTCTTGTCGCCATCGCGCAATTCCACCGCTTCGTGCTTGCCCGTGGAGGCGCCCGACGGCACCGCGGCGCGGCCAAAACTGCCGTCTTCCAGCAGGACATCGACCTCGACCGTGGGGTTGCCCCGGCTGTCGAGAATCTCACGCGCGTGGATGTCAATGATCGCGGTCATGGCGGGTTCATCTCCGTAAGTTCAGAAAATTGCGTACAAATATGGTTTGTCTGGCTCAGGCCATTTAACAGCGGAACCTTGGCAGGCAAGCTGCATTGCAGCATAATAGGTATCTTGCGGGTGTAAGGCCATCCGCTTGATCGATTCTCGTTCCTTCGCACCGGAATAAAGGAAAATACCATGTCCGAAGACGAAAAGCTCATCGAGACCTCCGCCACGCGCTCGGCTATCCTGGCCGAAGACACCGGATCGGTGGCCAAGGCCCGCTTTGCCAGTGCCGTCGAAGAGGCCAAAGGCGCCGCGTCAGCCGCAGCCAAGGAAGCGCAGGACCGTGCCGGGATCTATCGCGACAAGCTCGCCAGCAAGGGCAGCGAACTGACCGGACAGGCCAAGGAACGCGCTGCCAGCCTGGCAGAAGACGGCAAGACCCGGGCCAGCGGTGCCTTGTCGGGGCTGAGCAAGATCGTCGCCGACAATGCCTCGGCCATCGACGATAAATTGGGCGCGCAATATGGCGATTATGCGCGCAGCGCAGCGCAATCGATTCAGGATGCCGCGGCCCGGATCGACGCCAAGGATCTCAGCGAATTGGGTGATGATTTCAACAGCTTCGTCCGCAAGAGCCCTGCTCTGGCAGTGGGTATCGCCGCCGTAGCCGGTTTCGCGCTCGCCCGGCTGTTCAAGGGTTCGGAGGATTAACTCCGGTTTGGCCCGATTCTCGACGGGGCTTTACTGGAATTATCCGGGGGTATGGCGGCTTGGTTGATGTCCAAAAAGAATCCAGGCGGGAAGGTACCGCCAGCGATCTGCCGCCCGGTTCCGAGGCGACTTCGGTAGCCGAGGAACTGCGGCAGTTGGTGGCCGCCATCCGCCAACTCGCCACCACCGAGATAGCCTATCAATCGACGCGCTTCCGCCTGATGGGCAAGGCAGCGGCGTGGTGTGCAGCCGGTGGCGGGCTGGCCTTGGCCCTGCTGTTTTTCGTGCTGATGGCGCTGGTGGTGGGGCTTTTGCTGGCTCTGGCGCCGATATTGGGGGCTTGGGGCGCTTTGGGCGCAGTGATTGGCGGCCTGCTGATGGCAACGCTGGTCGCCGGGCTGATCAGTTGGCTGGCGTTGCGCCGGTTGCTGGCGTTGCTCCGCGGAAAGGATCGGACATGAGCAAAGCCGATCGTTTGCTTGCCGAGCAGCGCGTGGCGCGCGATCTGGCGCGCGCCGAATTCAATCGTCGTCTGGGGCGAGCGAAAGTGGATCTCGCCCCGCCGGTGCTCAAACGCCGCATCGTCGCCGAATTGCAACAGACATCGCTGTCGGTAGCCAGGCAGGCGATCGACATTGCCAGCGATAATCGCGGCGTGGTCGCGGCCACGGTGGCGACGCTCCTGGTGTGGCTGACCCGCAAGCCGATCGTGGCGGGAGCAAACAAGCTTTCCGGGCGTTTCAAGGGCGGTAAGTCATCACCCACTGATAAGCTCAAGCTGGTGGTGGCGAGCTATTGGCGCAAGCTGAAGGAATATGCAGATGAATGACGCCACGACAGCCAACGCGACCGGTACAGGTGTAATTATGGCCGGAGATCCATTGCTTGATGCAGCGGCCTCGCAGCCCGGCACCTCGCTCGATACCGCGCCGGAGCTGAGCACAAGCGCCAAAGTTGGCCTGACGATTGCCGGCGGCCTGGCGCTGGGTCTGGTTGCCGGCGCCTTGTGGCCGCGAGGGAAACCGCGCAAAATCGCGAAAAAATCACGCGAAATTGCGGATATGGTCGGCGAACTCAG
The DNA here is from genome assembly GCA_026225215.1 of Sphingomonas palustris. Lineage (GTDB taxonomy): Bacteria > Pseudomonadota > Alphaproteobacteria > Sphingomonadales > Sphingomonadaceae > Novosphingobium > Novosphingobium palustris. The sequence continues at coordinate 64,894 of JAMFSI010000016.1, forward strand.
TCAGTTGCTCGCCGCCCAGACGATTGAGCGGGCGGCGACCGCGGCAGGTGACAGCCGCGACAAGCTCGAGAGTTTGAGCCGTGGTATCGGCAAGTCCATTCAGGAGCGTTCGGCCGGCGTGCGTGAGCAGGCACACCGGCTGACCGACGAAGCAACCGGCCAGTTCCACCACGGCAGCAAGGCGCTCGCACGCATCGTGGTGAAGCTGGTGGAGAAAACCCGCCGCTGACCCTTGCTTGCTGCAACTGCGAACGGCTACTATAGCGGCTTATTCCCTTCGCAGGACAAGTCAACAATGCAGAAACTTCACTTCGTCATGGGCGGCAAGGTCCGCGATCCTCAAGGTCTGGAATTTACCGACCTTGCCCATCTCGATCTGGTGGGAGTCTATCCGGATTACGCGTCGGCGGAGGATGCCTGGCGGGCCAAGGCCCAGGCCAGCGTCGATGATGCCGAGATGCGCTACGTCATCGTCCATTTGCACCGGCTGCTGGAGCCGGATCTGCCTGCGGACTAGAATATCTCGCGCCCTTAAATCCTCCCTTTTTGGGCAGGGCAATCGCATATGGAATCGTGCCCGATTGGTCATCCTGACGAAAATCAGGATCCATTCAGCGCAGCGTTTCTTGGCCAACCGTTGCCATCGGTTTTCACAACCAAGGGGTACGAAGAAACGCCCTTTGCGTCCCAAGCTTGCCGCGAATGCGGATATAACCGGCGTCGCGAGAATGGATGCCCTAAGTTCACAACCGAAGTGCAACACCAGCTTAAGGTGTTGCCATGGGAGAGAGATACCACCAGCTCTCGTTTGAAGAGCGTTGCACGATTGCCCGGCTTCGCGAAGCC
>JAMFSI010000112.1 GCA_026225215.1 Sphingomonas palustris
GCGATCCCGCCCGCGCGCTCGATGCGGCGCAGCGCAACTATAGACTGCGGCCTTATGGCGATGCCGCGACGGCGCTGGCGGCATGCTACCTCGCCAACCATCGCGCCGCCGATGCGGTGGCGGTGCTGCGCCCGCTGTTCGCGGCGGGTTGGACCTCGGCCGAGCCGCATATCATCGCCTCCGAAGCCTATGCCTTGCTCGGCCAGGGCAAGCAGGCCGACGCCGAACGGCAAGCAGCGCTGGCGATCAATCCGCGCAGCCTCGACCGAAATCCGGGTATGACGTGGCTGGAGCAATGATCCTGCGACGACTGCTGGCGATCATCGCCTTGTTCGGCGTGGCGCTGTTTGGCCCCGCCGCGCCAGCATCTGCACATCTCATGCCCAATTCGGTGATCTCGCTGGACTTCCACAAGTCTGCCATCGAAGCCGAAATTCTCATGCCGATGAGCGAGCTGTCCTATGGATCGGGCCATAAGCTCGCGCTTTCGCCCACGCACGGCATCGGCAACGAAGCGCCGTTTATTGCCGGCTACGTCCACGATCACCTGCAGGTGCAATCGCCCGATGGGCGCGCCTGGTCGGTGGCGATTGGCACCATCGACATCAGTGCGGATAGCTGGAACACCGACATCCGCACGGTGGTCACGCTGACCCCTCCGTCCCGCGCCTCGGCACGCCGCTTTACGCTGTCGTGGGACGGGATCATCGATCGGGTTTCCAACCACTTCGTGCTGGTGTTCGTGCGCAGCGACTTCGCCATGGGGACCATGGCCAGCGCGCCGGAAATGCTCGGCGGGTTGCAAGGCTCGACTCATCGCCTGACCGTCGATCGCGGCATCGGCAACGCCTGGCTGGGTTTCTTCGCGTCGCTACGGTTGGGAATGGAGCACATTGCCGAGGGGCACGATCATCTGCTGTTCCTGATGGCGTTGATCCTGCCCGCGCCGCTCATCGCGAAAGGCGGGCGCTGGACCGAATATGGCGGGTGGAAGCGGACCCTGCGCGGGCTGGCGTTGATCGTCAGCGCCTTCACGATCGGCCATTCGCTGACCCTGATCGGCGGGGCGGTGTTCAATTGGCAATTGCCCGCGCGTCCGGTCGAAGTCGGGATCGCCCTCTCGATCCTGGTTTCGGCGATCCACGCCTGGCGACCGTTGTTCGCCGGGCGCGAGGCTGTGGTCGCGGCGGGCTTCGGGCTGGTTCACGGCCTGGCCTTTGCCACGGTGATCAGCAATTTTCGGCTCGATCCACTGGCCAAGGCGCAGTCGATCCTCGGGTTCAATCTGGGGATCGAGATGGTGCAGATGGCGGTCATTCTCTCGGTTCTGCCGCTGCTGTTGCTGATCGCGCCGACCCGCTGGTATCCCGCGATCCGCACGGGCGGCGCGCTGTTCGCGGGGTTTGCCGCGCTCGCCTGGATCGAGGAGCGGGTTACCGCCCAGCCGAACGGCATCGGCGATGCCATCGATGCGCTGCTGGGTGAGGCGCCATGGATCGTCGGCGGGGCAACGCTGGTAGCGTTGATCTTGCGCTTTGCGGCGCGCCGATACGCGTTGGCATAGCCGTGCCGTCGCCCCGGACTTGATCGCATATGCGTTAACATAGCAAATTTCGTCGCCCCGGGCTTGACCCGGGGCCAGGCTCCTGTGGCAGAGAAGGTGGGTAATTCAGGAGCGAAGAAGGCCAGGATTGCTCGCTTTTTCTCCAAGGTGCCCGCACAAGAAAGCC
>JAMFSI010000113.1 GCA_026225215.1 Sphingomonas palustris
AATTCCCATTCCTTGCCGTCATCGGTATCGACGTCGGTCGAGACGAACCAGGTCGAGGTAAAGCTCATCAGCTCCTTGCCGTTGTGAAAGCCGGCGAGCGTGGTCTTGGTGGCAGCGACGGTTCCCTTCGGCACCACGCCCGCCGCGATATGCACGTCCTGTCGGGCAAGGCCGATATTGCTGCGCGTCTCGAACCGCTCGATCGGCTTGCCGATGGCGGTCGCGATCAATTGCAGCGACGGGCCAAAACTCGACCGGGCATGATCCTGATGGCCGGTGTTCACATGGCCCGGCTGCGCGCCGAAGCCCATCATCTCGAACAGCATCTCGGGCGAATTGCGCGTGGTGTTATCGGCGAACTCGTTGATCGCAAAATGATCGAGGCGGCGCTGGATCGACAGGAGCACGATCGGCAAGGCTTCGGTGATGAAGCCGGGGCTGCTGCCCGTGGCATGGACGCTGCTATTGCCGCGCTGACAAGCCGCCTCGATCCGGGCGGCGATGGCCGGGTCGAGCGCTGCGGGATTTTGCAATTCCATGCGGGTGCTGGAGATATTGGCGCCGGATTCGAGGATGCGGCAGATCTCGTCGAAATTGCAGACATGCGGCATATACAGGACGCAATCCGGCTTCAGCGCCAGCACCTCATCGATGCTGTTCGTGGCCTTGACCCCGATCGGCGCGATACCGGCGAGTTCGCCCGCATCCTTGCCGACCTTGCCGGCGCTATGCACATAGACGCCGACGACCTCGAGGTCGGGATGCTCGATCGAGCGGCGAAGTGCCCGCGAGCCGACATTCCCGGTCGCCCATTGCACCACCCGGTACCGCTTCTTGCTCCGGCTCGCTTGGCTCTGGTCGGTCATGGATCATCCTCTCTTGCGCCGCTGGTGTGGCTTGTGCGGTTGTTGTCACGCTGGAGAGCGGTTGGTCAACCGCAGCGGCGTTGCCTGGGCTGTTCCGCCGGAAAAGTTGCGTGAGCGACGGGCTCTGCTGTCAAGCGGACACTTGGCTGCCAAAGGTCTGGATGCGGGCGTCGAGGCTGGCCAGTTTCAATTTCAGCTGATCGACATCCTCCGACCCGGCGCGGATTGCCGCCGACAGGCCAACGGGTGAAGCGAAGACCCGGATCTGTTCGTCACGGACGACGCGATCGCCAGCGCTGGCGCGCAATTCCCGCACCATGCCCGACATCGGCTTGACTTTGCGCGCCGGTGGCAGCGGCAGCTCGAGCTTGGCCATTTCTTCGGGAGGAAGTTTGAACTCGAAGCTCATCAAAGCCTCTTTCTGCCGGACGGGCCTAGGCGATCATCGTTTGATCGCCCTCGCATCTTCCGCACAAAATCCCTAGGCACCGCGCCATGCTCCGCCTCACCGAACTGCGCCTACCGCTCGATCACGCCCCCGAAGACCTGCCACCGGCGATCTGCGAGGCGCTGACCATCGACCCGACGCGGCTGGAGCGCTGGGCGATCGTCAAGCGCGGCAATGACGCGCGGCGCAAAAGCGCGATCAAGCTGGTCTATGCCGTGGATGCCACGGTGACCGACGAGGCCGAGGTGCTGGCGCGGCTGGCGGGAAATCCCAACGTACGAGCCACTCCCGACACCGCTTATCGCTTCCCGACCCTTGCCCCTGCCGGCTACAGCGGCCCGCGCCCGGTGGTGATCGGCGCCGGCCCTTGCGGCCTGCTGGCGGCGCTGGTGCTGGCCCAGATGGGGTTTCGGCCGATCATCGTCGAGCGTGGCCGGGCAGTGCGCGAAAGAACGCGCGATACCTGGGGTTTGTGGCGACGCGGGGTGCTCGATCCTGAATCCAACGTCCAGTTCGGCGAGGGCGGCGCGGGCACCTTTTCCGACGGCAAGCTCTACAGCCGGATCAAGGATCCGCGCCATCTCGGGCGCAAGGTGCTGGTGGAATTCGTCAAGGCCGGCGCGCCGCCCGAGATCCTGACCGAGGCGCATCCGCATATCGGCACGTTCCGGCTGGTCACCATGGTGATGAGTATCCGCGAGACCATCGAGAAGCTGGGCGGCGAATACCGCTTCGGCACGCGGGTCGAAGATTTCGCCGTCGATCAAACCGCCGATGGCCAACAATTGCGCGGACTGCAGCTATCGACGGGCGAATTCCTGCCCGCCGAGCATGTCATCCTCGCGGTCGGGCATAGTGCGCGCGACACTTTCGAGCACCTGCACGCTTGCGGCATTTATCTCGAGGCCAAGCCCTTCGCCATCGGCGTGCGGATCGAGCATCCGCAAGGCTGGATCGACCGCGCCCGCTATGGCGCGGCGGCGGGCCATCCGATCCTGGGCCCAGCCGCCTATGCGCTCTCGCATACCTGCGCCAATGGCCGCACCGTCTACAGCTTCTGCATGTGTCCTGGCGGCAAGGTGGTGGCGGCGACTTCGGAAGTGGGCCGCGTCGCTACGAACGGCATGAGCCAATATTCGCGCGCCGAATTCAACGCCAATTCGGGCATCGTCGTCGATATCAGCCCCGAACGCGATTATCCCGGCGGACCGCTGGCGGGGATCGCTTTCCAGCGGCATTGGGAAGAACGCGCGTTTGCGGCGGGCGGGGCGAATTATCAGGCGCCGGGACAATTGCTCGGCGATTTTCTGGCGAACCGGCCATCGACGAGCTTTGGCACGGTGGTGCCATCCTATAAGCCGGGGGTGAAACCCACCGATCTGGGGCAATGCCTGCCTGACTTTGTAACCGAGGCGATCCGCGAAGCGCTGCCCGCCTTCGGCCGGCAAATGCCCGGCTATGACCATCCCGACGTAGTGATGACTGGCGTGGAAACGCGCACCTCCTCGCCGCTGCGGATTACGCGCGGGCGGGATTTCCAAAGCCTCAATACTGCTGGGCTGTATCCGGCGGGTGAAGGCGCAGGCTACGCTGGCGGCATTCTGTCTGCCGCCGTCGATGGTATCCGCGTGGCCGAGGCGCTGGCGTTGCGGCTGACCGCGTGACGGTCGAAACCTATGATGCCATCGTGCTGGGTGCAGGCGCAGCGGGCTTGATGTGCGCCGCCACCGCCGGGCAGCGTGGGCGGCGGGTGCTGCTGCTCGATCAGGCCGACGAGCCCGGCAAGAAAATCCTGATATCAGGCGGCGGGCGCTGCAATTTCACCAATCTCCACACCGCGCCCGACCGCTATCTCTCGCAAAACCCGCATTTCGCCAAATCGGCGCTCGGCCGCTACACCGCGCAGGACTTTCTCGCGCTGGTCGAGGCGCATGGCATCGCCTGGCATGAAAAAACCCTCGGCCAATTGTTCTGCGATGGCTCCGCGCGGCAGATCGTCGCGCTGCTGCTGGCCGAATGCGCCAAGGGCGGCGTGGCGGTGCATTGCGGCGATGCGATCGGCGAGATCAGCCACGGCGACGGTCTGTTCCGCGTCGCTTATGGTACCCAAAGCGCGACCGCCCCGGCGCTAGTGATCGCCACCGGCGGGCCCTCGATCCCCAAAATGGGCGCCAGCGGCTTTGCCTATGATCTCGCCCGGCGCTTCGGCCTCAAAGTAGTCGAGCCGCGCCCGGTGCTGGTGCCGCTGACACTCGGCGGCGACGAAGTGCTGTTCCGCGAACTATCCGGCGTCGCCGCCGAGGTGATCGCCTCTTGCGGCAAGGCCTCGTTTCGCGAAGCCGCGCTGTTCACCCATCGCGGGCTGTCCGGTCCCGCCATATTGCAAATCTCGTCGTATTGGCGGCGCGGCGGAAGCATCGGCATCCGCTTCGTGCCCGACGCCCCGCGCGGCTGGCTGGTGCAGGCCAAACAAGCGCACCCTCGCCTGTCCCTGCGCAAGCTGCTGAGCGAAGCCCTGCCCGACCGGCTAGCCGCCACGCTCTGCGACCAATTACACCTCGACGGCGAACTCGGCGCCCTCACCGACAAGGCGCTGAACATCGCCGAAGCCCGCCTCGCCGACTGGCGCTTTACCCCGAACGGCAGCGAAGGCTTCGCCAAAGCCGAAGTCACCGCCGGCGGCATCAGCACCGCCGAACTCTCCTCCAAGACCATGGCGGCGCGCCAGATGCCCGGCCTCTATGCGATCGGCGAGGCGGTGGATGTCACTGGTTGGCTGGGCGGCTATAATTTCCAATGGGCCTGGGCTAGTGGTTGGGCAACGGGGCAGGCGATCTAGCAGCATCAGCTGCGCAAGAACTACAAAGCCTGGCCGATGGGAGCGACGATGGGCTATTTCGAGGAGCTCCGCCGGCAATGGCGTCCGTTGCTGGCGGCGCTGATCGGGCTGGGCTCGGGCTTTTCGACGGCCAGCTATGTCACCAGCATCATGGCCCCGCATTTCCTCCAGGAATTCGGCTGGTCCAAGTCCGAATTCGCGCTGGTCGGAGGTCTCGGCCTGATAAGCACCGCGGTATTTCCCTTTGTCGGGCGGCTGGCCGATGTGATCGGCGTGCGCCGAACGGCGCTGATCGGCGTGATCGCGGGCCCGCTCTCGTTCCTGGCGCTCAGCCGAATGTCCGGCGACATCCGCATCTATATCGCGCTGTTTCTCTTCCAGGGTGCGCTCTGCATCACCACGACCGCCACGGTCTACAGCCGGATCGTCGTCCAATATATCACCCGCGCGCGCGGACTGGCGCTGGCGATCGTCGCCTCCGCGCCGGCGCTCACCGGGGCGATCGGCGGCCCTCTCCTCAACAATTACGTCGAGGCGCACGGCTGGCGGGCGGGCTATGTCGCGGTGATGATTTTTGCGGTGACAGCCGGCGCGATCGCCCTGCTGATCATGCCCGCTGAGCGCAGGGCGCAACTCCCAACTACCACGACGTCCGCACGGACAACCAAAAGCGATTATCGCGAAATCTTCCGCAACAAGGCGTTCTGGCTGATCATTGGCGCGATGCTGCTGTGCAATCTGTCGCAGGTCATTTCGCTGACCCAGCTCAATCTCGTCCTGCTGGCGCAAGGGGTGACGCCCAAGGGCGTGTCGGGGATGATCTCGGTGTTCGCATCCGGGGTCCTGGTCGGCCGCTTCCTCAGCGGCCTCGCGCTCGACCGGTTTCCAGCGCCTTTAGTTGCCGTCGTCGGCCTGGGCCTGCCCGCCATGGGCCTGTTTCTGATGGCGTTCCACTGCGACGCCTTCCCCTTGCTGACCCTCTCCGTGCTGCTGCTCGGCCTGTCGCTCGGTTCCGAGGGAGACGTCGTCGCCTATCTCGTCGTGCGCAACTTCGGCGTGCGGATCTATAGCAGCGTCATGGGCATGGTGACCGCCACCATGTCGATCTCCGCCTCGCTCGGCGCGGCGGTGCTCAGCCTGACGCTCAAGCTCACCGGCGGCTTTGAGGTGTTCCTGATGATTTGTGGGACGACAGCGCTGATCGGGGCGCTGCTGTTCCTGTTGCTGCCGCGCGATGCGGCGCCTGCGGGATGAAGCTTGTGGTGAAGCCTGGATGGCGCCGGGAGCTGACGCCGAAGGGGCAGGCAGGCATCAGGCTTCAAGGCGCTCCCAGAATTCAGCCGCGGTGAGCTTGCCCGCGCTCGCTGGGCGATCATTTTGCGCGCTTAGATACCAGGATGGATGAGGAAAGTGGGGAAAACGGTTGACCTGGTGAAATTGGCTCAGGTGCTTATTGCTTTTACGGGCCACGCATTCTCTCCGCTCGAAGTTCATACGCGCCGGCTCAACCGCCTGACATCATGCGTATCGCCTCGACAACTCGGCACGAGCCGATTGGTTTCCGCACCCTGTTGACATAGCATTCTTTCGTGCAGCTGGATCACGAAGAAATGGTGTTTGCCGATGAGGCCGACGGGGGCACGTCCCACGCCACGATTTCAAACCCTCGTCGCGTATCACTCGTGCCGTGCTGATGAATTCGTGTGCAGGAGAAATTTATCATCACCAGTTCGCCGTTGAAATCAGCGGCAACCGCCGCCAGCAGTCTGTCCCAGATGCCTGCCTTGCGCCAGCGAACGAACCGGTTGTAGCAAGTCGTCGCCGGGCCATAATCCTCGGGGATTTCGGCCCAGATCGAACCGGAGCGAAACCGCCACATTATGCCGTTCAGCACTCGCCGATCATCGACGCGGGGTACGCCGCGCGGCTTGTTCGGCAACAAGGGCTGGATGATCTGCCACTCTCGATCGGTTAGTTCATATGGGCGATGCGCCATTAAAATCTCCTCACATCGACGCGTTCTGAATCAGCAACGCATTGCTATCGCCCCCCGATTTCATGAGTTCATGGCCCATGGACGATCCGCAAATCACGCGCCCACCCTAAGTTTCTGTTATCGCATCGTTTATCGCCAAGAACCGGTATCCCCTTTTTGGCATGAGGCTCCCGCGTGACCGGCGTCACGGCATTCCAGCAGCGGCCTTTTCCTTCGATACCTTATGTGGGTCGTGTAACTGATCGGCAGACCAGCCCCCGCCCAGATTGCCGATGAGATCGACCGCCGCGATCAATTGACTCTGATGCACCGCCAAGGCGTTCTGGCGAATGACGATCTCGCTGACCTGCGCGGTGGCCACCGCCGTGTAGTCGATGGTGCCCACTTGATATTCGCTTTGCGCCAGCCTGGTCGCATGCGCCGCATCGCGGATCGCACCATCGAGCACCTGGTCCTGTTGCGCGAGAATGCGCAAACTGACGAGATTATCCTCGACGCTCTGGAAAGCGCTCAGCACGGTGCTGCGATAGCTGGCGATCGCAGCATTATAAGCTGCTTTGGCCGCATCGACTTGCGCCCGGCGCGCGCCGAAATCCAACACGGTTTCGGTTGCGCTGGCGCCGATCGACCAGATCGTGGACGCGGCGGTGAACAGATTGCCCAGCGCCGCCGAGGCGACACCCGCAGCGCCCGATAGCGAAACATCGGGGTAATAGGCGGAGACGGCGATGCCGATGGTGGCGTTCTCGGCTTTCATCGTGCGCTCCGCTGCGGCAATATCGGGGCGGCGCTGCAGCAGCGTGGAAGGTACACCGACCGGGATTTGCGGCACATTCGGCAATTGGGCATCGTGGGCGACGTCGAGGTCTTCGGGATTCTTACCGACCAGTACCGCGATGGCATGGACATATTGCGCGCGGGCGATGCCGGCACTGAGCAGGCTGGACTGGGCCGTCTCCAATTGCGAGCGCGCTTGAGCCTCGTCCGAAGGCGCATAGAGCTTGTAGCCGGTCGCGACCGCGGTGGAGACGACGCGCAGATATTCCTTGTAGGCGGTGACGTTCTGACTCAGTAAATCGATATTGGCATCGGCCACCCGCAGGTTGATGATCGCATTGGCCAGCGCGACCTGCTCGGACAGGATCTCGTTGGCGAGCGTCGCCTCGCTGGCCTGAGCATTCGCCGAATTTTCCTCGATCGTGCGGCGCACCTTGCCCCACAAGTCGGGAGTCCAGCTTGCCGTCGCCTCAAGCTGGAATTGATTGGTGTTGGGTGCCGCTCCGGATGAGCTATTGCCGAAACTGCCCGATCGCGCCGCCGATCCCGATACGCCGAGCGTCGGATAAAGCTGGGCATTCGCCCCCCGAACGAGCGCCAAAGCCTGCTGGTAGTTGGCATAGTCCTGCCGCACGGTCTGGTTGCTGACCCGCACCTGCGGCTCGAGCTGATCCAGCAGCGGGTCGTTGAAGCCCGTCCACCAATCGCCCTTGGGGGCATCGTCGGAGGGGAGCGCCTGAGTCCATCCGGCCAGCTCCTTGAATTGACCGGGCGGGGGCGCGGCCGGCGCCAGCCGTTGATAGTTCGGCCCGACCGTGCAAGCGCCGAGCGCCAGGCTCGATGCCGCAATCAGCGCCAGACGGTGGGAAGTTCGTGGGTTCATGTGCTCACATCCATAGGTCCCGGCATAGGTCCCGGCAGTGCTCCCGGCAGTGCGTTCGCTCGCCTGCGCCACGGGAGATTGGCATAGGCGCGGCGCAGTCTCGTGCCCTGCCGGTCGAGGTAAACATAAATCACGGGGGTGGTGTAGAGCGTGAAGATCTGGCTGATGATCAGGCCGCCCATCACGGTGATGCCGAGCGGCTGGCGCAGCGAACCGCCCTGGCCCATTCCCAAAGCCAGCGGCACCGCCCCGAGCACTGCCGCCGCCGAGGTCATCATGATCGGCCGCAGACGGACGACCGCCGCTTCGTATATCGCTTGCCGCGCCGGCAGCTTTTCCTCGCGCTGCCGATGGATGGCGACGTCGATCATCATGATCGCGTTCTTCTTGACGATGCCGATCAGCAGGAAGATGCCGATCAGCGCCACCATCGAGAACGGCACCCCGAACAGCAACAGCGCCAACACCGCCCCCACGCCCGCCGACGGTAGCGTCGACAGGATGGTGAGAGGGTGGATGGTGTTTTCATAGAGGATGCCGAGCACGATATAGATCGCCAGCAGCGCCGCCAGGACCAGCAGCGGGATCGTCGCCAGCGACTTCTGGAATATTTGTGCCGAGCCCTGAGCGCCGCCGACCACCGAGGCCGGCGCACCGACGTCCGCCATCGCCTGCTGAATAGTGTCCTGCGCCGCGCTCATCGAACCGCCGGGCGGCAGGTTGAACGAGATCGTCGCCGCGACCAGGCCGCTTTGATGATTGACCTGGATCGGCGTGGTGCTGCTGGTCCAATGGGCCAGCGCCGATAGCGGCACCATCGTTTCCGCTGAAGTGCTGTCGGCGCTGCCGCTGGAGGTGCCGCCACGGCTGTTCGAGATCGCGTTGGTCAGCGCATTGGCCTGGGCATTGGAATTAAGCGAATTGCTCGAAGTTGCCGTCGCCGCCGCAGTGACCGACTGGAACGGGATTGCGGCAGTGACGGTGTGGCCGGGCATCTGCGTCTGCTGCGTGCCGGTGGGGTTGCCCGCGGCGGCACTGGCGTAGATCCGGTTCAATTCGTTGGGATATTGGGTGTATTGCGGCGCAATTTCCATGACCACGAAATATTGGTTGGCCTGGTTGTAGATGGTCGACACCGTGCGCTGGCCGAAGGCATCATAGACCACCGAATCGACTTGATTCGGCGCAAATCCGTAGCGCGCCGCCGTGGTCCGGTCGATCGTCAGATAGGTCTGAAGACCGTTCTGCTGCATGTCGGTGTTGACATCGGTCAGCTTGTCGGGGTGCTTGCGCAGCTCGTCGAGCAGCTTGGGCACAAGTTTATAGAGCGCATCGGCATCGTCGCCGCTGAGCGTGTACTGATACTCGGCCGCCGACTGACGTCCGCCGATGCGTAGATCCTGCTGGGCCTGGAGAAACAGCTTGGCGCCCGAGATGGCATCGAGTTTGGGCCGCAGCCGCGTCGCCACCTCGGTCGCGGTGACGCCGCGCTCGGCCAGCGGCTTAAGCGAGACATAGACGTTCGCCGAATTGCCCGCGCGTCCGCCCGAGCCCGAGCCAGCCGCTCCGGCAACCGCCGCTACGGCGGGGTCCTGTTTGACGATGCTCTGAAGCTGCGCGAGTTTTTGCGCCATCGCCGGGAACGAGATGTTCTGATCGGCGATGATCTGGCCGAGCAGCATGCCATTGTCCTGCTCGGGAAAGAAGGTCGACGGCAGGAGCCTGAACAGGAATACGTTGACGAGGATCAGGCCAATCAGGGTGAGCCCGGTGAGCAGGGCGTGGTTGAGGACGATGTCCAGCGATCGCGCATAGCCCTGCTTGAAGCGTTCGAAGGCGCGTTCGGCCACGCCGGCCCAGCGCGATTGCCGGCGCTGCTCGCTTTGATGCTTGAGCACATAAGCGCACATGCAAGGCGTGATGGTCAGCGATATCACCATCGAAAACAGGATCGCGATCGACAACACCATCGCAAATTCGTGGAACAGCAGCCCGACCACGCCCGGCATCAGCAGGATCGGAATAAACACCGCGATCAGGGACAAGCTCATCGACAGCACGGTAAAACTGACCTCCGAACTGCCGAGCATCGCCGCCTCGAACGGCGACATGCCCTCGTCGAGATGGCGCGTGATATTCTCCAGCACCACCACCGCGTCATCGACGACAAAGCCGGTGCCGATGGTCAGCGCCATCATCGAGAGATTATCGATATTATAATGCAGCAGATACATCGGCCCGAAGGTACCGATGATCGACAGCGGCAGCACCACTGCGGGGATCAGCGTGGCGCGCGGCGATTGCAGGAAGACGAAGACGACCAGAATCACCAGAACGATGGCGATGGCCAGGGTGCGTTCGGTATCGCCGACCGCGCCGTTGACCGACACCGAACGATCGTTGACGATACCGATGTGCGTCCCTGCGGGGAGCGTCGCTTCGACCGCCGGGAGGATGGCGCGGATCTGCTGGTCCGTGCGCACGACATTCGCGCCGGGGATCGGATTGACGACGACGATGACCGCCGGCTTGCCGTTATAGAGGCCGATGTTGCGAATGTTTTCGCTCGAATCGACCACCTGGGCAACGTCATGAAGATAGACCGGAGAACCGCTGCGATAAGCGATCACCAGATTGGTGAAGTCGGCGGCTTTGTGGGCCTGGTCGTTCGAGACCACTTCCAGGCGTTGGCTGCCCTGGTCGATGCTGCCCTTGGCGCTGTCGGCGTTGGCCGCGCCCACTGCCGCGCGCACGTCTTCCATGCCGATGCCGTAGCTGTTGAGCTTATCGGGCTCCAACTCGATGCGCACCGAGGGCAGGGCAGCACCGCCCAGCGTGATCTGTCCGACCCCGCTCACCTGCGAGAGCTGCTGCTGGATCACCGTGCTGGCGCTGTCGTAAAGCTGCGTCCGCGTCTGATTTTCCGAGGTCAGCGCCAGGATCATCACCGGCGCGTCGGAGGGATTGAAGGTGCGGATCGACGGATTGGAGCGCAGCGTACTCGGCAGATCGGCGCGGGCAGCCTGGATCGCGGCCTGCACGTCGCGTTCGGCGGCATTGATGTTGCGGGTGACATCGAACTGGGCGACGACGGTGGTGGCACCGGCGTAATTGGTCGAGGTCATCTGGTTGACCCCCGCGATCACCCCCAGGCGCTTTTCCAGCGGCTCGGCCACCGAGGATGCCATGATCTCGGGCGAAGCGCCGGCCATGCTCGCCGAAACCACCACCACGGGAAAGGTGATATTCGGCAGCGGCGATACCGGCAGCCGGAAATAGGCCAGCGCGCCTTGCAGCAGGATGGCCAGCGCGAGCAGCGTGGTCGCGACCGGTCGGCGGATGAACAGTGCGGGAATGTTCACGGCGAAGTCGTCGTCGGCGCCGCGGTGCCATCGGCGTCACGATCGCCCGACCGGCGCCCGAAGCGCGCCTGCAAGCGATCGAAGGCCAGATAGATGACCGGCGTGGTGAACAGCGTGAGGATCTGGCTCAGGAACAGCCCGCCGATGATCGCCAGACCCAGCGGGCGGCGCAGCTCCGAGCCGGTACCGGTGCCCAGCAGCATCGGCAGCGCCCCGAGCATCGCCGCCAGCGTGGTCATCAGGATCGGTCGGAAACGCAGTAGCGACGCCTCGAAGATCGCATCTTCCGGCGCCTTGCCATGCTCGCGTTCGGCTTCGAGCGCGAAATCGACGATCATGATCGCGTTCTTTTTGACGATGCCGATCAGCAGCACGATACCGATGATGCCGATCACGTCGAGATCCTTGCCGGCGATCATCAGCGCCAGCAACGCGCCGATACCCGCTGACGGCAGCGTCGAGAGAATGGTCAGCGGATGGACGAAGCTCTCGTAAAGCACGCCGAGCACGATATAGACCGCGATCAGCGCGGCGATCAGCAGGAATACCTCGCTCGACAGCGCGTCCTCATAAGCCGATGCCGCACCCTGGAACGATGGCTGGATCGAGGGCGGCAGGTTGCTGGCCTTGATCGCATCGTTGACCTCGTCGACCGCGGTGCTCAGCGACGCACCATTGGCGATGTTGAACGAAATCGTCACCGCCGGGAACTGCGCCAGATGCGAAGCCACCAGCGGCGACTTGCCGACCTGGATATCGGCGATCTCGCGCAGCGGCACCTGACCCGAACTGGCGGTCTGCGAGGGCAGATACAGCGAGCCCAGCGCCTGAACGTCGGCGACCCGGTCATGCTGGGCAACCAGGATCACGCGATATTGCGTGGACTGGTTGAAGATGGTGGTGACGATCCGCTGCCCGAGCGCATCGTACAGGGCATTGTCGATCGTTGCCGGGGTGATGCCGAAGCGCGCCGCCTGTTGGCGATTGACGTTGACGTTGACGGTGAGGCCCTGATTGTCGAGATCGCTGGTGACATCGCTGATCGACGAAATCAGCTTCATCCGCTCGAGCAGTTGCGGCACTACCGACTGGAAGGCCTGCTGGCTCGGCCCGCGGAGCACCATCTGGTACTGGTTCGGCGAGATGGTGGTGTCGAGCGTCAGATCCTGTTCGGGCCGGACGTAGAGCTTGATACCCGGCACGCTGGCGACTTCGTTCTGAATGCGCCGCCCGATCGTCTGCGCCGATCCGGAACGATCATCGACCGGCTTCAGATTGATCAGGAAGCGGCCATTGTTGAGCGTCGTATTGGTGCCATCCACACCGACATAGGAGGTCAGGCTGACGACATCGACGTCTTTCAGAATGGCGTCCGCCAGCGCGCTCTGGCGATTGACCATCGCATCGTAGGACACCGAATTGTCGGCGACGGTGATGCCCTGAAGCACGCCGATGTCCTGGACCGGGAACAGGCTCTTGGGGATCACTACATACAGCACCAGGGTCAGCGCGACGGTAACTAGGAAAACGATCAGCGTCAGCCCCTGGCGCTTCATCACCCAGCGCAACCCGCGCTCGTAAGCCGCCAGCGTCTTATCGAACAGGCCCTCGCTGATGCGCTCGAACCGGCTCGGCTCGCGATCGTGCTGGGCGCGTAACATCCGCGCGCAAAGCATCGGCACCAGGGTCAGCGACACCACCGCCGACAGCACGATGGTGATCGCCAGCGTCATCGCAAATTCGCTGAACAGGCGCCCGATTACCCCGCCCATGAACAGCAGCGGGATCAGCACCGCGATCAGCGAGATCGTCAGCGACATGATGGTGAAGCCGATCTGCCCCGCTCCGATCAGCGCCGCTTCGAACGCCTTCTTGCCCTCTTCAAGATAGCGCACGACATTCTCGATCATGACGATCGAATCATCGACGACGAAGCCGGTGGCGATGATCAGCGCCATCAGCGACAGATTGTCGATCGAATAACCCAGCTCATACATGATCGCGAAGGTGCCGATCAGCGAAACCGGCACCGAAATGCTCGGGATGAAGGTCGCCGGCAGATTGCGCAGGAAGACGAAGATCACCAGCACCACCAGCACGATGGCGAGGCCGAGTTCGAAGAAGGCGTCCGATACCGATGAGCGGATCACGCCGGTTGAGTCGTTGACCACCGTGACATGCATCGCCGATGGCAGGCTCGCCAGCAGCACCGGCAGCTGGGCTTTGATCTGATCGACGGTCTTGATGACATTGGCGCCGGGCTGGCGCTGCACGTTGAGAACGATAGCGGCTTTGTGATTGAACCAGGCGCCCTGCTCGACGTTCTGAGCCGCCTGCGAGACGGTGGCGACGTCGTGCATGAACACCGGCGAGCCGTTCTGATACGAGACGATCGTGTTCAGATAGTCTTTGGGATCGGAAATCTGGTCGTTCGAATTGATCGTGTAATCAAGCTCGGGCCCATCGAGATTGCCCTTGGGCGCGCTGGTCGTCACCGTGCTCAGCAGCGAACGGATATCGTCGATATTCAGCCCGTAAGCCGCCAGCCGGCTCGGATCGGCGACGACCCGCACGGCGGGCACATTGCCACCCGAGGGCGTCACCAGACCCACCCCGGGCACTTCGGCGATCTTCGAGGCGAGGCGGTTGTTGGCGATATCCTGAAGTTGAGTCAGCGACATCGAGTCCGAGGTGACCGCAAGGGTCAGGATCGGCTGGTCGGCGGGATTGACCTTGGCGTAAGTCGGCGGTGCCGGCAGGCCGGTGGGCAACAGGCTGTTCGCCGCGTTGATCGCCTGCTGGACGTTCTGCTCGGCGACATCGAGGTCGAGCGACAGATCGAATTGCAGTGTGACGATCGATGATCCCGCCGAACTGGCCGAAGTCATCTGCGTCAGGCCGGGGATCTGGCCGAGTTGCACCTCGAGCGGTGCGGTCACGGTGGTTTCCATCACCTGCGGGCTCGCCCCAGGATAAAAGGTCTGCACCTGAATCGTCGGATAATCGACGTCGGGAAGCGACGACACCGGCAGGAGTTTGACCGCCACCAGGCCGACGATGACCAGCGCGATCATCAGCAGCGATGTCGCCACCGGCCGTTGGATAAAGATGCGCGAGAGGTTCATGGGTTATGGTGGTGGTGGTGCCCACCGGAACCAGAGCCCGAGCCGCCGCCGCTGCCCGAACCCTTACTTCCAGCGATCTTGATCTTCGCTTTGTTGCTCAGGCGATCGGTGCCGTCGGTGACCACGGTGTCGCCGGCGTTCAGACCACTGGTGACCACGGTTCGCGTGCCATCGCTGGGGCCGATCGTGATCTTTTGCACCGAGACCGTCCTATCCGCATTGACGAGGTAGACGTAAGTGCCCGGCGCGCCCGTCAGCACCGCCGGGGTGGGGACGAGCACGGCGTTAGTCAGCGTATCGACCAGAATGCGAACATTGACGAAGGCATTCGGCCACAGCTTCTGATCGTCGTTAGGAAAGGTGGCGCGCATCAGCGTCTGCCCGGTCGCGGTGTTCATCTGATTGCTGATCGCATACAAAGCCCCGGTGGCCAGCGGCGTGTTCGTGCTGCTGTCGAGCGCGGTCACCGGCAGCTTTACGCCGGGGGCGCTGAAGCGCGCGGTGACTTTGCCGATGTCGTTCTGAGCCACGCCGAACTGGACCAGCATCGGTTTGATCGTGGTGATGACAACGATGCCGGTGCTTGACGAGCCGGAGACGTAATTGCCCGGATCGACCAGACGCAAACCCGCGCGACCGCTGACCGGCGCGGTAATATGACAATATTGTATGTCCAGCGCATATTGGGCGATATTGGCCTTGTCCGCCTGGATCGCCGCTACGTTCTGCTGCACCGTGTATTTCTGGTCGGTATAGGTTTGCTGGGCGATCGCCTTCTGGGCATTCAACTTCTGATAAAGCGAAAAATCGTAGCGCGACTGACCCAGCGCCGCCTGATCCTTGGCCAGCGCCGCCTCGGCTTGCTGGCGCAACACCTCGTATGGACGGGGGTCGATTTCCGCCAGCAGCTGGCCCTTGGTTACCGACTGGCCTTCATGATAAGCGACCCGGACCAGGTAACCGCTGACGCTGGCGTTAGGGAGCACGGTCACCGTCGCGGTCGGCGTTACCGTGCCGATCTCGTCAAGGGTGACGGGAATGTCGCCGCGAACCGCCTTCGCTACGCTCACGGTTTGCGCCTGGACGTGCTGCTTCTTCGCCGCGCCGCCAAGCCAGTGCCACAGAACGATGCCGATCAGCACCAGGACGATGATGGCGATGATCCACCGCCCTCGCCGCGACTTCACCGGCCGGCGCCATTCGCCGGGTGACGTCTCGTGCAATGCGTCCACACCTTCGCTCTCGCCCACCTCATTCTCCTGCATTGGAAGTCGTGTCCTTGCGGCAGTTCCGAAATGGCCGATCCCGGCTGCGTGATGGTTTGGCCGATGGCCGCTGTGAATGGGCCATTTTCGTTCCGGCCTGAGCCAAATCACCACATACCCAGAGAAAATACCCCTGTTTCCGACAGCCGAACACCACAAGCAACAAATTGTAATTGTATTTCGCGAAACCGAGCCATTTGAGCAAATAGGCCTGCCATCCCCGTGCCCCACAAGCCTGTGAGCCCCCTACCGTCGGGGCAGCAAGGACAGCGAGCTAAGGTGAGGCTAGCGATGGCGCCGCTTCCCAGCTACCATCGTCCGGCTGCATTCAAAGATCGGCGTCAGCGGTTTACGGGCATTGTATGCTATCCAGTGGTTGCATTTACGCGCGAGCAAAAGCGTTATCGGGCTGCATCGCGGCTCTTATGGCCTGCGCGCTATCAACGCCCGCTGCTGCAGCGCCGAATTCCCCACCAACAGGAAAGAATATGCCAGCCGCTGTCCTCGCGGCCCTCCCCGAACAGATCGTCGATCCCTACGCAGCCGATCCAGTGCTGACGAAATTGTTGGATGAAGTGGACCAGGATGTGTCCCACACCGTCGATGCGATGATCGCTAACGATCTGATCGTCACGGTCGGCAATCTCGCCAAGCTCCCCTCACAGCAGGAGCTGCAGGCCCTCGGCTACGATATAGTGGACGTGCGCGCGGACAGGAGGTCAAGGGGACCAGAGGCGGCGCAGCCCTTCCAGCGCAGAACTGGGTCGAATTCGGTCCCTGACCAGTCACCCCCCGATCTGCATATTCTGGCCGACCAGAGCTTTGGTGTTTCCCAGGGATTGGCCGTTCATCTGCATCAGCAATTGGCCAGCTCGTCCAACTTTATGACGAACCTGGATTTTCACCATGCGGACGGTTTGCTGGACACGCAGGTAACGATCTCCGGCAACCAGCCGCTTAATGGCAGTCAGATCATGCATCTGACATACAATGGCGCCACTTTCCTGGCGTTGGCTTCGGACTTGCAACTGGGCATGGTGGCGAAGGGTGGTCTCGGCACGCTCGATGACTTCAGAACGAGTTCCAACCAGTTGGCCGGCCCCCTGGTTCGTATCAAATTGCTGGGCAGCAACACCTCGCTCAACGCCGAGACCGGGTATAGTTTTCGCCTGCAATCCGACAGCCTTGCCCCTTTCGACCGCTTTCACCTCAACTTTAACCTGAGCGTGAAGCTCTGAGGGTCTGATTGGAAATTAGCTGCGCTAATTTCAGTCTGTGCCGTCCCGCTCCCCCTGCCCAACCACCCGTAAGATAGTACCCTATCGGGTGGTTGGGCAGGGGGAGCGGGACGGCACAGACTGATCCGAAACGAAGTTTCGGATCAGTCGCCAAGCGCCGTTCGACAAAGGCCCGACCTCAGCCCAATTTCGTCCCAAGCCAGATGGTGTGGTTCGCTTCGACGCCATAAGAATCGGCGTTGATGGTGAATTCTTCGACGGCAAATCCCGCTTGTTCGAGGCGCTCGCTGAACTTCGCATCGCTGTAGGACGACCAGATCGCCAGGATGCCGGCCGGGCGCAGCGCGGTATGCGCGGCGCGCAGTCCCCAGTTGCAATAGAGGCGATCGTTCGCCAGCTGGATCAAGCCATCGGGCCCGTTATCGACATCGAGCAGGATGGCGTCGTAGTCGGCTCGCGACCGCGCGATGACATCATGGACATCGACCACCTCGACTATAGCCCGAGGGTCGGTCAGCGAGTTGCCGAAGATATGGGCCAGCGGCCCCTTGGCCCATTCGACCACCGTCGGCACCAGTTCGGCGACGGTGACCCTCGCGCTCGGCCCCAGCGCCGCCAGCGCCGCGCCGAGAGTAAAGCCCATGCCGAGACCACCGATCAGGACATGGGCGGTTTTGTTGGCCAGCCGTTCGCAGGTCAGCGTCGCCAGCGCTTGTTCGGAGTGCCGAACCTCGCTGCCCATCAATTCCTCGTCGTCATACTGGATCGAGTAATCGTCGCCCCACCGCACGAGATGCAAGGCGCCGCCCCCAGGGATTTCTGCGGCGTCGATGAATTGAAAAGGCGCGCTGGCGACTTTCTGATCGGTTTTCGTCACGATTGGCGGCGGAGCTACTGCGCGGCCTGCTCGGACTCGCTGTCCTTGATGGTGGTTTTCACCGCCGGTTTGGTGCTCGCCTGAGAAGCGGCCCCGGAATTGCGCGCACGGTGCGAGGTGGCGCGCTTATGCCGCTTGTTGGCCGTACGGATGGTGGACATGGAGATTCCAATTCGATGGAGATCAGTCGCGGCGGTCGCCTGATTGGCATGGATTTGGCGCTGACCAGCCGCCATGGTCATAAAGCGGCGCGAATGACAAGGAATCTTCGTTCTCCTGTCATGAGCGCTTCGGCTGTTCCTGCAGATTTTTAGAGACGCCACAGTCGAATGGCGGCATCCTCAGCGTCAGGATCAAGGACCTGCTCAAGCAGGCCATACGGAGAGCAGGCTATGCGCAGGCTGTATTGTATCGGCGCTCTGGCGCTCGCCCTGGCCGGGAGTTCGGCGGCAGCGCCCGTGCCGGCGCCGGGGGTAACGGTAGACATCACCAGCCGCCGGGATGCCTTCGCCGGCCAGTCCTTTGGCCCGGCCGGTCCCTATGAAGTGCTGACGGGCGTCGCTCACCTGACCATCGCCCCCGGCGCGCCGGCCAACAAAGCCATCGTCGATCTCGACAAGTCGCCGCGCGATGCGCAGGGCCTCGTCCATTACGACGTCGATCTGCAGATCCTGCGACCGCGCGATCCGCAGCGGGCTCGCCGGGTCATGCTCTACGAGGTCGTCAATCGCGGAATGCGGCTGATCTCGACGATGAATGGCGGATCGATCATGGATATCGATCCCTTCGCCCGCCCCGGCAATGGCTTCATCATGCGTCAGGGCTATACCGTCGTCTGGAGCGGCTGGCAGGGCGATATCACCCGCCCAGGGCTGCTTGCTGCGCGTTTTCCCGTCGCTACCGATCAGGGCCGTCCCATCACCGGCAGGGTTTCGACCGAGGCGATCTTCGACGACACCAAGACGACCAGCATGATCCTGCCTTATCCCGCCGCCACGCTCGACCAGGCCGGCGCCCGGCTTACGGTGCGCGAGCGGACCGACGATGCCGAACGCCCGCTCGCGGCCGACGACTGGCATTTCGACGATGCCCGGCATGTCACGCTGAAACGCCCGGCCGACATGGATGCGGGCGCGATCTATCACTTCACCTATATCGCGCGCGATCCTATCGTCATGGGGCTGGGCTTCTCCGGAGTGCGCGACTTGGTCGCCTTCCTGCGCCACGGCGGAGCAGCGGCTGGCAATCCGCTTGCCGACATCGCCAAGGCACCCTGTGAGCGCGGGTCAACGGGGGCCTGCGCCCATCCGGGAGGCGGCGCGTTCGACACCACGATCGCTTACGGCGCCTCGCAATCGGCCCGCTATCTGCGCGATTATCTCTGGCAGGGCTTCAATCGCGACGGCGCCGGCCGGCGCGTGTTCGACGGGATGCTGGCGATGGTGCCCGGCGCGCGGCAGACCTTCACCAATATGCGCTTCGCCGAGCCCGGGCGCTTCTCGCGCCAGCACGAGGATCACGACGTCCCCGGCTTCACCTTCCCGTACACTTACGCGACGATGCGCGATCCGATCACCGGGCAAGTGGACGGCATCTTGAAGCGCTGCACCGCGGATGGGACTTGCCCCAAGCTTATTCACCTCGATACCAGCGGAGAGTTCTGGCAGGCGGGCGCGTCGCTCGTCGGCACCGGTGGTAGCGATGCCGACGTCGCCTTCCCGGGCAATGTTCGCGCTTATATGATCGCCGGGGGCGCCCATGCGCCCGGCATGGCGCCGCCGATGTGCCAGAATGCCGCCAATCCCTTCAACTATTCCTCAGTGGTGCGCGCGCTGATGGTCGATCTGGTGGATTGGACCAACGGGCGGCAAGCGCCGCCAGCCAGCCGCTGGCCTAAGCGCTCCGAGCTTCAGGAAGTCGCTGCACTCGCGTCCCCGGACTTGTCCGCCATGGGCATCACCTGGCCCAGGGTCGCCAATCGCCCGGTTGCGCCTGTGGGTTCGCGGGGCTGGCCCGTGCTCGTGCCCAAGGTCGATGCTGATGGCAATGATGTCGCCGGCATTCATTTGCCCGAAGTCGCCGCACCGCTCGGCACTTATCTCGGCTGGAACGCGCGCAAGGCAGGCTTTGGCCAGGGTGACCTGTGCCTCGTGTTCGGCAGCTATGCGCCCTTTGCCTCGGACAAATCCGCGCGTGGGCGCGACCCGCGCTTGGCGCTGAGCGAACGCTATGCCGGTAACTCCCGCGCGACCCGCTATGCCGAAGCCGCTGAGACCCTGCGCCGCGAGCGGCTGCTACTCGCGGAGGATACCGGTGAGCGTTGAACGCGCTTGGCTGGGGATTATCGCGCTGATCCCTTCCGTCCCCCGGCTCGCGCGGCTATCAGCCGCCCGACCGATTCCGGACCCGATTCACTGGAGATTTGCCCGATGGCCGAAAACACCGACGAACGCCTGCGCCTGCTGATCGAGCGCGTGGAGCGGCTGGAAGAAGAGAAAAAGGGCATCGGCGACGACATCAAGGACGTGTATGCCGAAGCCAAGGCGGTCGGTTACGACGCCAAGATCATGCGCAAGGTGGTGGCGCTGCGCAAGATGAAGCCCGATGACCGGCGCGAGATGGAAACCGTTCTCGATCTGTACAAGGCGGCGCTTGGTTTAGAGTAAAGGCCTGGTTCAATACTGAACCGTGATAAAGCCCGCGCGGCGCTTGAGCGTCTCCAAGGCGTGATGCGAAGCATCTCAGCGCCTTGGAATCGCCCTGCCGTTGCCCGGATTGCTTTTGTCGGCTAGGGCGCGCCAATCCAAAACTGAACTGACGCAACTTATCTTTTCGGGCAGACCCATGGCAGGCCATTCCAAATTCAAGAACATCATGCACCGCAAGGGTGCGCAGGATAAGAAACGCTCGGCGCAGTTCAGCAAGCTCAGCCGCGAAATCACCGTCGCGGCCAAGATGGGCATGCCCGATCCCGACATGAACCCGCGCCTGCGCGCCGCAGTCAACGCTGCCAAGGCGCAGTCCGTGCCCAAGGATAATATCCAGCGCGCGATCGACAAGGCGTCCAAGGGCGAAGGCGATAATTACGAGGAAGTGCGCTACGAAGGCTACGGCCCCGGCGGCGTGGCGCTGATCGTCGAGGCGCTGACCGACAATCGCAATCGTACCGCCACCAACGTGCGCACCGCCTTCGCCAAGAATGGCGGCAACCTCGGCGCGAGCGGTGCGGTCAGCCATGGTTTCGAGCGGCTCGGCCTGATCGAATACGGCGCCAAGGCCGGCGACGAGGAAAAAGTGCTCGAAGCCGCGATCGAAGCCGGCGCCGACGATGTCGAAAGCGATGACGAGGGCCACGCGATCTGGACCAGCAGCGATGTGTTGCACCCGGTCTCACGCGAACTCGAAAAAGTGCTGGGCGAGGCCGAAGCGGTCAAGCTGGGTTGGAAGCCGGGGATCAAAACCACCGTCGGCGAAGACGACGCGCGCACTCTGCTCAAGCTGATCGACGTGCTCGACGATGACGACGACGTCCAGACGGTCTGGGGCAATTACGATATCCCCGACGAAGTGATGGAAAAGCTGGGCTGAAGCACCTGGCAGTGCTCCCCGCTGGGGCAGGGCAATCGCATATGGAATCGTGCCCGGTTGGTCATCCTGACGAAAGTCAGGATCCATTCAGCGCAGCGTTTCTTGGCCTGCCGTTGCCATCGATTTTCACAACCAAGAGGTAAGAAGAAACGCCATTTGCTCCCCAAGCCTGCCGATAATACGGATATAACTGGCGTTGCGAGAATGGATGCTGACTTCCGTCAGCATGACGAGGCAAATGCGATTGCCTTGCCCAGCGGGCGCGCGACGGGACTCGCGCTTTTACAATGGTAAACAAGTGGTGTATTTCCATCGCCGTGCCGCAAAAGGGGTTGGTGATGGAATCGGATCTGCTCGATCGGGATGGCGGTGTGTTACTGCGCGATCGGGCCGGGCTCAGTGTCGAGGATGGCTTCGAAGCGCAGCTTATCGAGCGCTGGCGCGGAGCGGTGCGTTTCGGCGGCGCCGAGGCGGCGCAGCGGCGACGCGAGCATCTGACCTATGCGGCGGTCAAGCAGGGCGGAGCGCTGGCAGCGCTCGCCTATATCGCGCTACAGCCGACCGGCTGGATCGAATGGTCGGGCTTTGCGCTGTTCTATGTGCTGAACATCCTCGCCATGTCGCTCGGCTATCACCGCTATTTCACGCATAAGGCGTTCGAGACCTCGCTGCCGATGCGCTATGTGCTGGCGGGGCTGGCCCAATTCGGCACCTATGGCTCACTCAAGCGCTGGTGTGCCGATCATCGCCGCCACCATGCCATGTCCGACAAGCCCGGCGACATTCACAGCCCCTATGTCGGCGACCAGGGTGAGCCACTGGTGGGCTCAGCCGGCCTCAAGCATGCGCATCTCGGCTGGGCCTATGGCGAGGCGATGACCAATATGGACATCTACGGCAAGGGCATCGTCGGCGATCCGGTGATCGAATGGGCGCATGCCACGCGCTATTTCTGGTTCGGGATGTCGATCATCGGCTTCCCCGCGCTCTGGGGCCTCGCGCTGGGCGGGCCGCATGCGGTGCTGGGCACGGTGATGATCGCCGGGTTTCTGCGTGGGGCGCTGGCGACCCATGCCATCGCCGGGGTCAACAGTTTCGGCCATCGCTATGGCTATCAGAACTACCCCGACCTCGATCAGGCCCGCAACAATATCTGGCTGGGCTACATCACCCTGGGCGAGGGCTGGCACAATAACCATCATGCGCATCCGCGCAGCGCCACCAATCAGCATCGCGCTTTCGAGATCGACATGACCGGCTGGTTGATCACCGGGCTCGAACGACTGGGCCTGGTGTGGAACGTCAAGCGCCATACCCTGCCCGCGCAACCGCGCGGCAAGTGATCGCAGCGTGACGCGGCACAGTCTCGGCGCATGATCATTATCGGGCTCGATCCGGGGCTGGGCTGCACCGGCTGGGGTATCGTTGCCAAATCGGGCAATCGCCTCAGCCATATCGCCAATGGCCAGATCCGCAGCGACACCAGCCAATCGCTGCCCGAGCGGCTGGTCATGCTCGACCGTGAACTGACCGATGTGATCCTCCATCACCAGCCCGACAGTGGTGCGGTGGAAGAAGTCTTCGTCAATTCCAATGCGCAATCGACGCTGAAGCTGGGGCAAGCCCGCGGCATCTGCCTGCTCGCGCTGGCGCGCAGCGGCATGCCGGTGGCCGAATATGCGACGCGGCTGGTAAAAAAGGCGCTGGTGGGCACTGGCGCCGCCGACAAGGCCCAGGTGCAGGCGATGTTGAAAGTGCTACTGCCCGGCGTAAAGCTGGCGGGCGCGGATGCCGCCGATGCCCTGGCCGTGGCGGTGACGCATGCGCATATGGCAGATTCGCGGCTGGAACGGATGACCAACTGATGCGCTATGTCAGCTTCCGCCGGACCGACGGCGCCGCGACTTTCGGCAGAATCGAGGGCGAAACCGTGTTCGATCTGGGTACCAGCCCAGGCGCACCGTTCGACCTGGTCGGGGCGCTCGCGGGTGATCTCGGGGCGCTGAGCGATGGCGCCTCGTATGAACTGGGCGATGTCACCCTGCTGCCGGTGATTCCCAATCCCGGCAAAATCCTCTGCGCCGGTCTCAATTACGCTACTCACCTGGCCGAGACCGGTCGCGAGCAGAAAGCGCATCCGCCGATCTTTACTCGCTGGGCGGATACACTGGTCGCCGATGGCGCGCCGCTGATCCGCCCGCGCGAGAGCCTCCGCTTCGATTATGAAGGCGAATTGGCGGTGGTGATCGGCAAGCCGGGCCGCCGCATCGTCGCGGCGGACGCGCTCGACCATATCGCCGGTTACAGCATCTTCAACGATGTCTCGGTGCGCGACTGGCAGCGCCATAACAGCCAGTTCACCCCGGGCAAGAATTGTCCGGCCACCGGAGGTTTCGGCCCGGCGCTGGTCACCCCCGACGAAGTGCCCGACCTTGAGAGCCAGCGAGTGCAGACCCGGCTCAATGGCGAACTG
>JAMFSI010000114.1 GCA_026225215.1 Sphingomonas palustris
ATCCCGGCGTCGGCTATGTTGCCATCGATTTGACCGTGCCGTGAAGCGAGCAGCAGCCGGCGCTACTTAACCCCCTCCCGCATGCGGGAGGGGAGCAGAAGGCCCCGACCTCGGCTCGCTGCTCGATCGCCTGGCGGTGCGCTATGGCCCTGACAGCATACGCCGCTTCACCGGCGCGGACAGCCATATACCCGAGCGCGCCGGAACGTTGCGTCCGATAAAAGCCAAGCCCCCTCCTCCGCTCAGCGCCCCGCCTCGTGAAACCGGCGACCCGCCGCGCCGCCCGCTGCTGCTGTTCGATCCACCGCAGCGCATCGAAGTGATCGCCGCGGTGCCCGATGGTCCGCCCCGGCGCTTCTTCTGGCGCGGGCGCAGCTATGTAGCGGCACGCCACGAAGGCCCCGAACGGATCGCGCCCGAATGGTGGCGCAGGCCCGGCGGGCATGATCATAACCCCGGCCTCACCCGCGATTACTATCGGGTGGAGGATGAAGCCGGCCACCGCTTCTGGCTGTTCCGCCATGGCCTATATGAAGCGGATCTGCCTGCTCCCCTCCCGCTTGCGGGAGGGGCTGGGGGTGGGCATGGTCAGGGGCAACGGGGAAAAGAAAAGGGCCCACCCTTGCCCCCTCCCGCAAGCGGGAGGGGAAGGCCCTGCTCGAACCCGGGCGTCCTCACGCTGCCCGAATGGTACATCCACGGGCTGTTCGCATGAGCGCGCCCGCTTATGCCGAGCTGGTCGCGGCAACGAATTATTCGTTCCTGCAGGGCGCCTCGCATCCTCATGAGATGGTGCAGAGGGCCCTCATCCTCGGCATGAGCGGCATCGGCATCGCCGATCGCAACAGCGTTGCCGGGGTAGTACGCGCGCATGTCGCGCTCCGGGAGCTACGAGAGGCTGGTGTCGTGGCCGACGACTTTCACCTCATCGTCGGCGCGCGACTGCTGTTCGTGGATGGGACGCCCGATATCATCGCTTACCCCGTCACCCGGCGCGGCTGGGGGCGGCTGACCAGCCTGCTGACGCGCGGCAACCTGCGCGCCATCAAAGGCCAATGTATCCTGCGGCTGGAGGATTTGCTCGCCCATGCCGAAGAAATGCAACTGATCGTGCTGCCCGCCTCTTCGGCAACCGCGCAGACTGCTCATAAACAGCCGGTCGATTTCACCCCGGTCGATATTTTGGCACCAGTAGAAGCTCCCCGGCTCGCGCTAGTCCGCACGGATCCGCTGGAACAAGTGCTGGCGCAACTCACCACGGTTCTGCCGGATAGGGTCTGGCTCGGTGCAACCATGGCGCGCGCAGGCAGCGATGAGCGCCGCCTCGCCCAACTGCGCCGGATCGCCCAAGCCGCAACCGTCCCGCTGCTGGCGATCAACGATGCCCTGTATGCCCAACCGTCCTGTCGACCGCTCCACGATGTCCTGACCGCGATCCGCCTCGGCACCACCGTCGCTGCGGCAGGGCGCGCCTTGCTCGCCAATGCCGAGCGCCACTTGAAGTCGCCTGTGGAAATGGCGCGTCTCTTCGCTGCTTATCCCGAAGCGGTGGTGGAGACGCAGCGCTTTATTGCCGGCATAAGCTTCACCCTCGACGAGCTTAAATATGAATATCCGCATGAGCCGGTGCCGCTGGGCTGGGAGCCCCAGCCATGGCTCGAACACCTGGTGATGGAAGCCGCGCAGGCTCGCTATGGTACCGTGCCGCCCAAGGTGCAGGCGCTGCTCGATACCGAGTTCACACTGATCCGCGCCGAGAACTACGCCTATTACTTCCTCACCGTGCACGACATCGTTCGCTACGCCCGAAGCCAGGGCATCCTCTGCCAGGGGCGTGGCAGCGCCGCCAATTCGGTAGTGTGCTTTCTGCTCGGGGTGACCTCGGTCGATCCGATGCACCACGATCTGCTGTTCTCGCGCTTCATGTCGGCCGAGCGCAAGGAGCCGCCCGATATCGACGTCGATTTCGAGCATGAGCGGCGCGAAGAAGTCATGCAATATATCTACCGGCGCTATGGCCGCGAACGCGCCGGCATCGCCGCCACCGTGATCCATTACCGCCCGCGTAGTGCGTTGCGCGAAGTCGGCAAGGCGCTCGGCCTGCCCGAGGATATCACCAGCCGCATGGCCAGCACGGTCTGGGGCAGCTATGCCGCGCGCTACGAACAGGCGCGCGCCGCCGAAAACGGCTTCGATCCCGACAACCCCGAGATCGCCCGGCTCACCGCATTGGTCGAGCAGATCCTCGAATTTCCTCGCCACCTCTCGCAGCATGTCGGCGGCTTCGTGCTGACTCAGGACCGGCTCGATGAAACCGTGCCGATCCATCACGGCGGCATGCCGGATCGCAGCTTCATCGAATGGGACAAGGACGATATCGATGCGCTGGGGCTGATGAAGGTCGATGTGCTGGCGCTGGGGATGTTGACCTGCATCCGCAAGAGTTTCGATCTGATGCGCCAGCACGGGATCGGCGACCCCACGCTGGAAGTCGATATCGCCTGCAAGGATAAGGCCGTCTACGAGATGCTCTGCCGGGGTGACAGCCTCGGTGTATTCCAGGTTGAAAGCCGCGCGCAGATGAACATGCTGCCGCGTCTGCGCCCGCGTGAATTCTACGATCTGGTGGTGCAAGTGGCGATCGTTCGCCCCGGCCCCATCGAGGGTGATATGGTCCATCCCTACCTGCGACGGCGCAATAGAGAAGAGGCCAGAGACCTACCCTCGCCCGCGCCGCCGCATCCAGCCAATGAACTGCACGATGTGCTGGACAAGACCTATGGCGTGCCGATCTTTCAGGAACAGGCGATGAAGCTGGCGATCGTTGCTGCCGATTTCACATCCGAAGAAGCCAATCAATTACGCCGCGCCATGGCTACCTTCCGCAATCTCGGTACGATCAACAGTTTTCGCGACAAGCTGGTCGGCGGCATGGTCGCACGCGGCTACGATCCGGATTTCGCCGCGCGCTGCTTCAAGCAGATCGAGGGCTTCGGCAGCTACGGCTTTCCCGAGAGCCACGCCCAGAGCTTCGCCCGGCTGGTCTATGTGTCGTCCTGGCTGAAATGCAAATGGCCGGCGGTATTCACTTGCGCCCTGCTCAATTCGCAGCCGATGGGCTTTTACGCCCCGGCGCAGCTGGTGCGCGATGCCCGCGAGCATGGTGTAGTGGTGCATCCAGCGGATGCCTTGCACAGCGAGTGGGACAACACGCTGGAGCGTCTGGCATTGAAACCAGCTCACGATCCTCCCCCTCTGGGGGAGGTGGCAGCCCATAGGGCTGACGGAGGGGGCAATCCCCTCACCACAGATGCCCCGCCAAATGCCCCCTCCGTCTCGCTACGCGAGCCACCTCCCCCAAAGGGGGAGGATTTTACGCCCCCTTTGGCGCTGCGGCTGGGACTGCGCCAGATCACCGGGTTTCGCCAGGACTGGGCCGAGGCGCTGGTGTCGGCTCGCCACCAACGGCGCTTTGCCAGCATCGAGGATCTCGCCCGCGCCGCCGGCCTGCCGAACCGCGCGCTGCGCTTACTGGCCGATGGCGATGCGCTGGGCTCGCTCGGCCTCGATCGCCGCCAGGCTCTATGGGAAGCGCGCCGCGTACCCACCGGCGAACTGCCGCTGTTCGCCGCCGCGCGGGCGCGCGAACTCAGCAAGGAACCCGACATCACCCTAGCCCCGCTCAGCCTCGGCGAGCAGGTCGCGGCGGATTACCAGAGCACGCGGCTATCGCTGAAGGCGCATCCGATGGCGCTGCTGCGCCCGCTGTTCCCGGCCAAGGAGATCTTACCCTGCGCAAGCTTGCGCGAGACCAAGGACGGCGCGCGGGTCAAAGTCGCCGGCATCGTACTGGTGCGCCAGCGGCCGGGCAAGGGCAACGCCATCTTCATCACCCTCGAAGACGAAGACGCCATCGCCAATATCGTGCTGTGGGCCAGTGACTTCGAGAAATTCCGCCGCCCGGTGATGGCTTCCCGGCTGATGGTGGTGGAAGGCCAGCTTCAGCGCAGCAACGAAGGCGTGCTGCATGTCATGGCCAGCGCCATCCATGATCGCTCCGAACTGCTCGGGCAATTGTCCGAACTCGACGCCGCCGATCCACTGCTGTCGCGCGCCGACGAAGTCGCTCACGCCAGCCACCCGCGCCAGGTCCGGCTACTGCCAAGATCGCGCGATTTTCATTAGTTGCCGGCAGCCATGTCCTTCCCCTCCCGCTTGCGGGAGGGGAGAAAATATCGCGCGTTTCTGTCTCGACCAGCGAATGATCCCGCCCTTTGGCACATTGTCACAATTCTGCAATCATACCCATGTTGAGAGTGTCGCTAGAATTCCGCCGGATCGGGTCAGAATGGTACTTGCAAAACGCTTGCGTCGGCTTGCCAGCCACACGCCAGCCTGCAATGCGTGGCCAGCGCAATGGTGTGTCAGCCTTGTGGAGTATCCCGAGACGTGAGTGACCTGACCTCGCCCATCGCGCTGATCGGCAAGCGCGCACAGCCCAATCTCTGGGATGCGGTAGCCTTCGCCCTGATCATCGGTCTATTGGCCGCCGTCGCGCATGGCGCCCATGGCACGGTCATGTCGATCAGCGCGGTCGAGCAAAGCCACATCAGCCTCTCGCCCTGGGCGCTGCCGGGCTATGCCATGCGCACGGTGATGCGGATGGCGGCGGCGATGGTGGCCAGCCTGGTGTTCACCTTCACCTTTGCGCCGCTCGCCGCAAAGAGCCAGCGCGCCGGCCAGATCCTCATCCCGCTGCTCGATATTCTGCAGTCGGTACCGATCCTGGGCTTCCTCACCTTCACCGTCACGGCCTTCATGGCGATGTTTCCCGGCTCGGTGCTCGGAGTCGAATTCGCGGCGATTTTCGTGATCTTCACCAGCCAGGCCTGGAACATGGCCTTCAGCTTCTATCAGGCGCTGACCACCATCCCGCGCGACCTCAGCGAAGCCGCGACCAATTTCCAGCTATCCCCGTGGCAGCGCTTCTGGCGCCTCGAAGTGCCGATCGGCATGCCGGGGCTGGTGTGGAATGCGATGATGTCGATGTCGGGCGGCTGGTTCTTCGTCGTCGCCTCCGAGGCGATCACCGTCGGCACGCATTCCTTCACCCTGCCCGGCATCGGCTCCTACGTCGCCACCGCACTCGATGCGCGCGATCTCGGCGCGGTAGCCTGGGCGATTCTGGCGATGGGTCTGGTGATCCTAGCATACGATCAGCTCCTATTCCGCCCGCTGGTCGCCTGGGCCGACAAGTTCAAATTCGAGCAGACCGCCAGCGAGGCCACCGACGACCCCTGGGCGCTCAAGCTGGTGCAACGCACCCGGCTGATGCAGGCGATGCTGATGCCGGTGGAGTACGCGCTCGGCTATCTCGCCCGGTTGCGGCTGGGCAAGCCCCGCGCGCATACCTCGGTGCCGCTGCCACGCCCGCTCGGCATCGCCTTCGATGTCGTGTGGTATTCGCTGATCGCCTTGGGGCTCGGCTGGTGCCTGTGGCGAATGTTCAGCTATATGGCGATGACGCTGGGACCCAGCGATGCGCTCGAAGCGCTGAAGCTGGGCTTGTTCACCTTTGTCCGCGTGATCGTGCTGATCGCTCTCGCCACGATCGTCTGGGTGCCGATCGGGGTGTGGATCGGGCTACGTCCGGCCCTGGCTCGCCGGGTGCAAAGCCTCGTCCAATTTGTCGCCGCCTTCCCGGCCAATCTGCTGTTCCCGATCGCGGTGGTGCTGATCGTGCGCTTCCACGGCAATGCCGACATCTGGCTCAGCCCGCTGATGATCCTGGGCACGCAGTGGTACATTCTGTTCAACGTCATCGCCGGGGCAAGCGTGTTTCCGGGCGACCTGCGCGAGGCCAGCGCCAATTTCGGTATCAAGGGCTGGCGCTGGTGGCGCAAGGTCATGCTGCCCGGCATCTTTCCCTATTATGTCACTGGCGCGATCACCGCGAGCGGCGGCTCGTGGAACGCCAGCATTCTGGCCGAAGTGGCGAACTGGGGGCCGACCCGGCTTCACGCGCATGGCCTAGGCTCCTATATTGCCGATGCGACGCTGAAGGGTGATTACCAGCGGGTGGTGCTGGGGATCGCCGTGATGTGCGGCTTCGTGATCGCGACTAACCGCATTCTCTGGCGCCCGCTGTACGAATATGCCGGTCGCCGGCTTCGCTTCGATTAAAAGCATCGTGCAAAAAAGTGGGCACCGGTTTTTTGCTTTAAACGATGCGACAACAATTAGGATAAGCTCATGCTCAACCCCGCTCCCACCGAACCGCTGCTGCGCCTGCGCGATGTCACCCAGGCCTATCGCAAGGGCGGCACCTCAGACCTGCTGGTGCTCGACGGCATCAATCTCAGCTTGCGCGAAAACCAGATCGTCGGCCTGCTCGGGCGTTCGGGCTGCGGCAAGTCGACGATCCTGCGCATCGTCTCCGGACTGATCGCCCCCACCTCGGGCGACGTCCTGTTCCGCGACCAGACGGTGTCCGGCCCCGTCCCCGGCATCGCCATGGTGTTTCAGACCTTCGCCTTGTTCCCCTGGCTGACCGTGCTGCAAAACGTCGAACTCGGCCTGGAGGCAATCGGCGTCGATGCCGCCGAGCGCCGCTCGCGCGCGCTGACCGCGATCGATCTTATCGGTCTCGACGGTTTCGAATCGGCTTACCCCAAGGAGCTGTCGGGCGGCATGCGCCAGCGCGTCGGCCTCGCCCGGGCGCTGGTCGTGCATCCCGATGTCCTGCTGATGGACGAGCCGTTTTCGGCGCTCGACGTGCTGACCGCCGAAACCCTGCGCACCGATCTCATCGACCTCTGGATCGAAGGCCGCTTGCCGATCCGATCGGCGCTGATGGTCACGCACAACATCGAGGAAGCGGTGCTGATGTGCGACCGCGTGATCGTGCTCTCGCCCAATCCCGGCCGCATCGCGCTCGAGATCGAGATCAACCTCACGCATCCGCGCAACCGCCTCGACCCCGGCTTCCGCAAACACGTCGGCGATATCTATGCGCTGATGACCAAGCGCCAGGACCCGCATTCGCCGACCATCGAAGGCATCCCCGGCACCGGTATCGGCATGGTCCTGCCGACCGTTTCGACTAACGAAATGGCCGGCCTGCTCGAAGCGCTGGTCGCGCCGACGGCCCCTGTCCGCGTCGAACTCTCCGACATTGCCCGCGCTCTCCAACTCGAAGTCGATGAACTCTTCCCCATCGCCGAAGTGCTGCAATTGCTGCGCTTTGCAGAGATGGAAGCGGGTTGCATTCGCCTTACCGAAGGTGGTCGCCACTTCGCCGAAGCCGACACCGACCAGCGCAAGCGCCTGTTCGCCGAGCGCCTCGAAAGCCACGTCCCGCTGATCCGCCTGATCCGCCGCGTCCTCGACGAACGCCCCAACCACGTCGCTCCGCTCGATCGCTTCCGCAGCGAACTCGAGGATTATATGTCCGAACAATACGCCGAGGAAACTTTGCGCGCGGTGATCAACTGGGGGCGGTATGCGGAGATCCTCGCTTACGACGAAGAGACCGAGAGACTGAGTCTGGAAGATCCTTCTTAGGAAGGAATCACATCAGACAGCGAAGCGTTCGATATAATCCCCAAAAACGGTGCGGATGCCCGCGGTGGTCAGACCATATTGCTCGGCGGTATAGCGGTGCGTGCCGAAATTACCGGGCGCATTGCGGCTGGTATATTCCTCGAGCCGCTGAGCCAGAGGGGCGGTGACCGATAGTCCGATATGGTCATAGATCCGCTCAGAGATCTGCATGGGCCGCTTCACGACATCGTCGTTCTTCACATCGATGAAGCGGTGTTCGCCGATCTCGGCGCGGGCGGCGAGGCCGCGGCGCATACCTTCGCTCCATACCCGCAAGTGACGTGGTCCGACTTGCAAAGGGTTCACCGAACCAGGCAGGCACCGGGCCTCGTGCAGCATGGTGTGAAGACTGGCGACCGAGGGGATGACCTTGCTCGGGTCGCGATGGGTCATGACGAAGCGTGCATTGGGATACTGCGCCGCGATTTCCTTCAGGCGGAACAAGTAGATCGGCGATTTCAACAGCCATAGATGGGGTGGCCGCCGCGAATGCAGCATCCGCAACACCTTCTCGTGCAAAGCGAAAAACGGCGCGAAATCGGCATCCAACCACCAGTCCACATAGGCATCCGGCGTCGGATAGGGCCCGTGATACGACCGCATGTCGAGGCCGGACAACATCATGGCATCCTCTTCGGGGCCGTCAGGATCGTGCAAATGGACATGCGGCTTGTCGTAACCCGCCGCCGCCGCACGAGCCGCCTGGACGCGCGGGTCGTCATCCTCTTCGCCGCCGATCGGCGGTGGCAAGGGGCTGGCGCCTTCCCAGCTACGCAGAAAACGGAAGCGCTCGTCGAGCGCCATCATGCCCACCAGCGCGGTCGTGCCGGTGCGAGGCAGGCCGACAACGATGATCGGGCCTTCGACGGGAACTGCCGCTGCTTCGGGATTGTGCTTATGCCACTGCTCGATCCGCAGGCGCATCGACAAGTCATGGACCAATTTGGCCATCGCCGATAGGCGCGCCTCGGGCGTCAGCGGTATCTGCTGGAAAGCCGTAAGCGATTGGTTCAGGCCGTCTCGCCAGCCATCGCCGCCGAAATCGTCGGAGCCCGCCGCCGCGACTGCCATGGCGACAACTTGTTCAAAGGTAGGGTCCAGCAGGTCGCTCTGCTGCAGGCCCGTCGTCAGCCCACTCACCGCAGATCATTGAGCAAAGTGGCCGAGGACCGTTCGACCATGCCGTAAGCGGTCTGCCCATCCCAGCTATAGCGCGCGCCGCTCTGGCCCAACGCCAGCCCGCGCAAATGATTACGGCTGAGATGGAAGCTCGACAGTTCGGTAACCCCCTCGATGCGGGTGAGGCCAAGCTCGGACTCCAGTTCGAAGGACACGTCATCGCCGCGCTCCAGCACTTGCGAAAGCCAGGGTATCCTGGTCGCCTTGGCCTGATACATCCGTCCGTCCTGGTAAACGAAGCCCTCGTTCCACGGCTCGCTGCCATCTTCATGTACCGGCCGCGCTTCATACCCGGCGGCACGGCCGTCGGGGAAAAGCACCGACTGCCAATTGTGCCCCCGCAGGAACAGACCATCGGTACGCACGCTGCGCCGTTTCACCCGGCTGCCGACGACGCGGGCCGAGCGCGTCGTGCCATCCACCTCGACCTCACCCTCACCGCGCAGCATCTGCTCGAAGCGCCAGCCCAGGCCCACCGACACCGCGTCGCGCTGCTTGCCTTTGCCCCAGGTAAAGAACTTCTCCGGCGAGATGTCCTGCTCGTTAGGCGGCCCGACCATCTCCAGTTCGAAACGATATTTGAGCGGTACCAGCCGTGTCTCATCGACGGTCAGGCCGATCAGGTCGGAAATATGGGTATCGACCACCATGCCGTCGAATGTGACTGACCAGCGCTCGAACGGCTCGATGCACTGGTAGGTCAGCGGTCCGCCGCCCAGGATCGCCGGGCGGCCCCGCGCATCGAGGATCGGCGGCATCGCGCCCAGCCCCGCGCAGCGCAGCACGCGGCCATCACGAAACGCGAAATTGCCCTGGTAGCGGCGGTTGCCCCAGCTCCACGGTTCCGCTTCGACGCCATTGCGCGGAATGCCGAAATCACCATTCTCCTCGAACAGCCAATAGGACGTTCCCTCGCGGGTCCAGTCGAACGGGGCGGTCGGCGCGCTTTCCAACATGAAGTCGGCTTCCAGAGGCAACGTCCCGCGCATGGCTATCCTTTTCCCTTGGCCATGCGTGAACCGCAGGCCGTATTTTACCGGACCGTCGCTACGACCCATCTGTCCCGCCAGTCTAATGCGAAAATCGACGCTGCTGCAAACGGTGAATAGAGGAACTGCGCCATCTGCCGGTACCTGCCTGACGGTCGCCTTCCAGCGCCCGCGATACCGATCGACATGGCACCAAACAAATGTTCAATAGTTTGTCGCAAAGGCGAGTCGGACGCTTGTCATCCGGGCTGCTTCGTGAAACATTTCCCGCAAATAAAAGGAGAGATGCGATGGCCGAAGCTGACACCGAAGAGTTTGCGCTCGCTGCGCGCATGTACTGGGCCCGGGAGGGTTATCAGGCGGGCGGCGTGATCCGCGAAGTCGATTACTCGACGCAGAAGGGCGGCATTCACCCGCTGTTCGCGGGCATCAAGATCGTCGATTGCGACACCCACATCACCGAAGCGGCCGACTTGTTCACCTCGCGCGCGCCGGCCAAGTACAAGGATCTGGTGCCGCATGTCGTGCGCGACAACGATGGCGTCGACCGCTGGTACTGCCAAGGCCAGGACTTCGGTGCCGCAGTCGGCGGTGGGGTCATCCGCAAGGACTACAACAAACTGCTCGGCCGCCTCGCCTTCCCGACCGCGGAGGAAGCGCACCCCGGCACCTGGTCGATGAAGCCGCGCGTTCAAATGATGGACGACGCCGGCATCTGGGCGCAGATCTGCTTCCAGAATTCGGGCGTCACGCAGCCCGCCGCGCTGGTCGGTGTGGGCGGCAGCGATTTCGCCGACACCGTGATCCGGATCTACAACGATACCTCCGCCGAGTATCAGGCGGAATCGGGCCAGCGCGTATTCAACATGGCGCATCTCCCCTATTGGGACAGCGCATTGATGACCAAGGAGGCGCGGCGCTGCATCGACCTCGGCTTCAAGGGCTTCGTGCTACCCGATAAGCCCGAGATGATGGGCCTCAAGACGCCCGGCTTCCCCGACAAGCACTGGGCGCCGGTGCTTGAGATGCTGAACGACACCGGCACGCCGATCACCTTCCACATCAACGCGTCGATCGACCCCGGCACGGTAGTCTGGGAAGGCTTCCCCTTCCAGCAGAAGCTGTCGATCTATCCGCTGCTCGGCTCGATGGCCTGCGCCGCGACGATGGGCAACTGGATGGTCTCGGGTCTGCTCGATCGCTATCCCAAGCTCAAGATCGGCCTGATCGAAGCCGGGCTCGGCTGGGTGCCCTTCGCGCTGGAGATGATGGAGCACCAGTTCGACGAGATGCTGCCCGGCCACGCCAGCATCCTCGACAAGCGCCCTTGGGAATATTGGCACGATCACTTCTGGACCACCTTCTGGTTCGAAAAGATCGGTCCGCGCACGCAGCTCGAAGTCGTGGGCGTCGACAAGGTGCTGTTCGAGACCGACTTCCCGCATCCCACCAGCCTCTATCCCGACGTGCAATCGCTGCTCGTCGAACGGCTGGGCGATCAGCCTTACGAGGTGCGCAAGAAGGTGCTGCAGGACAACGCGAAGGCGCTGTTCAACCTGCCGATCTGACCGCACCGTCGACCGCCGCCCGGCCAAGCGCCGGATCATCGGTGAAAAAGGCGTCCACCCCGGCCGCGAGATAGCGGCGGATCTCGGCGATGCTGCCGGTGGGGTTACGGACGCCGTCGCCGGCATCGTTGCGGAAGTCGGCGGCGATGAAGTGGTTTTCCGGGCGGAAGGTCCAGGTGCCGACCAGCAGCCCGGATTGGTGAGCCAGCTCGGCGAGCCGCGTCGGCGCGGTGAGGTGTCCGTCGGGGCCGAGCGGAATGATGTCGCGGAAATAGGGCGCGATGAAATGAGCGTAGCTGGCGATGTCGGCGATGCCCGTAGGAGTCAGCAATTCGCCCCATTTCCGCTTGTCGCCGGCGGCAGCGCGGTCCGCCGGCACGGCATCGTTCTCGGTGAGCTGCATCAGCCGCACATTGGGCATGTCGGCAAGGCGCGGGCGCAGCGCTCGGAGATTGGCGATCTCGAAGCTTTGCACGATGACCGGCGCGCTCTTCAGATAGCTATGCGCGCGCAGGACCTTGAGGAAACGATCTTCCGTCGGCAGCCCGATTCCGGCGAAATAAGTCGAATGCTTGATCTCGGGGATCATGCCGACCATCCGGCCCCTCGCCGCCGCTTCGGCGCCGACAAAATCGATCATCTCCTCGAAGGTGACGATCTGGAATTCGCCGTCATAGGCCTGGCTTTCCGGGCGGAAGGCGCCGAGGCGCTCCTTGCAGCGCAGGGTCTTCAATTCGGCGAGGGTGAAATCCTCGGTGAACCAGCCGGTGACCGCCGCACCATCGACGGTCTTCGTGATCCTGCGCGCAGCGAATTCGGGATGCCCGGCGACATCGGTGGTTTCGGCGATATTGTTCTCGTGCCGGGCGACGAGCACGCCATCCTTGGTCGGCACGAGATCGGGTTCGACGAAATCCGCGCCATCGGCGATCGCCCGAGCATAGGAGCCGAGCGTGTGCTCGGGCCGATGCGCGCAGGCGCCGCGATGGCCGAGCACCAGCGGGCGGGCAAGTATGGCAGCCCCACCACCGGTCGCTGCTGCCAGTGCCGGCACGCCGCCGATCGCCAGACCCGCCGCTAATCCCGCCCCGCCCCGCAACGCGGAGCGACGTGTCAAACCCGATTCAACCACCATGCCCATCCTTCGTGTCTGATCCGAAACTTTGTTTCGGATAGTCGGTGCCGGCCCGCTCCCCCGGCCCAAC